>NHJW02000018.1 GCA_002169625.2 Gammaproteobacteria bacterium TMED225 | reverse complement strand
AAATCTCACATTAATATTCTTATATATGATAGCAAATAATATACCTGATACTAATCCACCCAAATGTGCAAAGTTTGCTACAGATCCAAAACCAAACAACTCTAGTATACCCAGAAATCCTAGTATGAGCCATACAATCATAAATAGATATAATCCTGAAGGAAGTTGGTATCTGTCGAAGTTAGCATCCATTTCTAAAATCATACAATATCCTATCAATCCATATATAACCCCAGATAATCCACCAAATAGACTGGAGCCTGTCCATAAAAATTGAAGATAATTACTACAAATTGATGAAAATATTATTAACATTAAAAAGGTAATGCTGTTGTCTACTCTCTCTATTTTTTCTCCCAAAATATAAATCCACAAACAATTGAAAGCTAAATGAGCAAATGAAAAATGAATAAACATTGGTGAAATTAATCTCCACCATTGATTTTCCAAAAAATAGGTCTGTTCAAAAGTTGATACTGATACAAAACCCTGATTTGAAATCTTTAAGATTGTAAATGTCAGGGGTTCTATAATAGCAATAAGGGATCCAAAGTTTGAAATTAATGCAAGTAAGATAGAAACAATAATTATGGGAATGTGAAAATTTTTAAAAATATNCAATTTAATTATTTGATATGTTCAAACTCCATCCTAGCTTTTCTCTGCAAGCTTCAAAAAAATCATTNTCNTCAGGATGAACAAGTTTCAAGGTTTTTTCCATTTTTGAGATTGAGATCTTTACTCCGTAAGGAACATCAATGTCATCTTGACCATCAACACAAATTTTTGCATTCTTATTTGGGCCTTCAAATAATTCCATCTCAACATTTTCATCAGATGAAATTATAAAAGGNCTTGAGGATAAGCTTTGAGGCAACATNGGCAAAATAGTCCATACATCTAANCTTGGATGGATTATTGGACCACCAGCTGATAAAGAATATGCNGTTGATCCAGTGGGTGTAGCAACAATTAAACCATCAGATCNTTGTTCATAAACTGCTTTTTTATTCACNCTTAATCGATATCTCATTAATTGAGCATATGCTCCAGAATGAATAACAACTTCGTTAAGTCCATATAGATGATTCTCATTAAATTTAGCAGAAACAAGATTTCTTTCCTCTATCTTAAACTTACCTGAAAGTATTTCTTTTATGGCTAGATCAAAATTATCCACACTTATATCAGTTAAAAAACCTACATTACCCATATTTACACCTAATATAGGTATCTCATAATTTAAATACTGTCTAGCTGAGTTTAACAATGTTCCGTCTCCACCGAATACAATAATTAGATCGACTTTTCTCACAAGTTCTCCATGATCAAGAACTTTTACCTCAGAGTTTTGATATTGAGACGTTCCATCAATATATATTCCAACATTTTGATTTGAAATGCTGCGAATCATTGATTCCAAAGCACTTTTGTCAGCACTTTGCATTAAATTGTCTCTAACAAATATTCCTACTTCTTTAAACATATGCGGGATTATACTCCTAATAAAATTAGTTATTAATATGTTTTATATAATCAATACTCGAAAAATTTTTATATGTGCATATAATATTAATGTATAAAAAATAACAAAATGAGTTTTAAATCATGAGTAATTTAGATAAATTTAGAGAAGAAACCAAAAATTGGTTGAATGAAAATTGTCCACCATCCATGAGAAATGGAGCTGATCCTAGTATCCCCGTTGATGAGGTATGGGGTGGAAGAAAAGCAAAGTATAAAAATCCTGAGTCTAAATTATGGCTTGAAAGAATGGGTCAAAAAGGATGGACTATGCCAACTATATCAAAAGAATATGGTGGTGGTGGTCTCACTAAAGAAGAAGTAAAAGTTCTGAATGAAGAAATGTTTTACATTGGTGCTAAACAGCCACTTTTAAGCTTTGGTATATGGATGCTTGCTCCAGTTTTGCTAGAGTATGGAACTGAAGAACAAAAAAAGGAACATCTTCCTAAAATAATTAGGGGAGAAATAAGATGGTGTCAGGGTTACTCTGAACCTGGTTCAGGCTCAGATTTAGCAAGCCTTGCTACCAAAGCAGAAGATATTGGTGAAAAATTTTTAGTTAATGGTCAAAAAGTTTGGACATCTTATGCTGATAAGGCTGATTGGATATTTGCACTTGTTAGAACAGGGCCTAAGGAACCAAAACATGATGGAATTAGTTTTCTTCTAATTGATATGGAAACAAAAGGAGTTAGTACAAAGCCAATTACACTAATATCTGGAAAATCACCATTTTGTGAGACATTCTTTGATAATGTAGAAGTTCCTAAAAATAATTTAATTGGTGAGCTGAATGCTGGATGGACAATAGCAAAAAAACTCCTTCAACACGAAAGAGCTTTTATTTCCAACTTTGGTCTTGCAGCGGGTATGGGTAGTAAAAGAGATATAGTTACTATTGCCAAAAAACATCTCGGTGAAGAGAATGGAAAAATTAAAAATGGATTTTATAGATCAGAAATTTCTACTCATAAAATTAAAGAGCACGCTTTTGGACTGACTCTTAAGAGAGCTGGGGATGAAGGCGGTAAAGCAAGTGCAACAGCTTCAATGTTTAAACTTTATGGCACTGAACATAATAAAAAAAGACATGAATTAATGGTTGCTGCCTCTGGAATTAATGGAGTTGCATGGGATGGAGATGAGTTCGATGATGATGACAAAAATTTAACAAAGGCCTGGTTAAGAACAAANGGAAACTCTTTAGAAGGTGGCACTTCGGAAGTTCAGCTGAATGTCATATCTAAAAGGGTTCTAGGTCTTCCTAGTCAGTAATAATGAAACTAGTATTGTCTGAAGAGGAACAATTCCTAAAAGATACTGCAAAAAACTTTGCTGCAGAAAGNTCTCCGATTTCTCATTTTAGAGCATTAAGAGACAATGANGANCCANCACTATGGGATAAAGAAATTTGGTNTGAAATGGTTAAACTTGGATGGCCTGGAATATTAATACCTGAGGAATATGGNGGATCAAATTTTGGAGTTNCTGGTATTGGAGTAATTCTTCAAGAATGTGCAAAAACCTTAACACCGTCTCCGTTGTTTGCAACAGGTGTGCTTGGAGCTTATGCAATATCAAATTATGGAAACGAAGAACAGAAAAAAAATTATCTTCCAAAAATCGTTAGTGGGGAAATAACAACTGCTTTAGCAGTTGATGAATTTAGTCATCATAATCCTAACGATTCTGTAATGAGTGCAAAAAAGGAAGGGTCGAATTATGTTCTAAATGGCAAAAAGATTTTTGTAATTGATGGTGCCAGTGCANATTTATTTATTGTTTTAAGTAGAACTTCTGGAAATAGTGGTGATAGTGCTGGTATGACATTATTTTTAATAAATGCAGANGCAAGCGGAATAGAAAAAATTAAACTTGATATGGCAGATTCAAGAAATTATGCAAATATAGTTTTCAA
This sequence comes from Gammaproteobacteria bacterium TMED225, assembly GCA_002169625.2. Taxonomy (GTDB): domain Bacteria; phylum Pseudomonadota; class Gammaproteobacteria; order Magnimaribacterales; family D2472; genus SAR86A. Next base: position 28,807 of record NHJW02000018.1, on the reverse strand, counting down.
TAACGTCCTAATTGATTCATCTCAAATTCTAGGAAACGAAGAGACTGGTGGCGAAACCATAGAGGATATTTTAGATATCGGAAGAATTGCAATTTCTTCAGAAATGCTTGGAAATGCAGAGTCTGCTTTTAAGACAACTCTTGATTATTTAAAACAAAGAAAACAATTTGGTGTTTTAATTGGATCGTTTCAAGCTCTTCAGCATAGAGCTGCTGAAATGTTTTGTGAGCTTGAACTTACAAAATCCTCTGTTATGGCTGCTTTAAGAGCTGCTGATGAAAATTCAAATGAACTTCAAAGAATGTCCAGCTTGGCAAAAACAATTGCAGGTGAAACTTTNCATTTANTATCAAANGAAGCNATTCAAATGCATGGNGGNATTGGTGTAACAGATGAATATGACATTGGTTTTTTTCTTAAGCGAGCTCGTGTTGCAGAACAAATATTTGGAAGCGCCAAATACCATACTGAAAGGTATGCAAATTTNAGNGGATTCTAGGAGAACCTTAATCTAGATATGANCAAAATAAAATCAAGTTTTATTGGTTTTNTNACTTTTNTATTAATACTTATTAATTTAATTATTGGATTTGGCACATTAGCTATATTAAATATTCCAAGAGCATTACTACCTATAAAATCTTTTAAAGTTTTTTTAAGTAAAGTTTCAAACTTTATTGGAGATTTAACAGTTTATGGTCTGAAAATTATAATGTTGCTAATGCATGGAAATAACATTGAGATCATAGAAGAAGATAAAGAGTTTGATTTAAATAGTTGGTATATGGCTATGTCTAATCATCAATCATGGGCTGATATATTTGTGTTACTTGTGACTGCAAATTATAAGATACCCCTTCTTAAATTCTTTATGAAAAAAGAATTATGGTGGATACCATTTGTATTTTTAGCAAATCAAACTTTAAACATGCCTTTTGTAAATAGGCATTCTAAAGAAGCAGTTAAAAAAAATCCAAGTCTAAGAACAAAAGATTATGAAAATACCATTAAATCATGTAAACGTTTTTTGAGATCTCCATCAACTATTTTTAGTTATGCCGAGGGAACTAGATTTACAACAGCTAAACATGTATCTCAGAACTCGCCTTATAAAAACTTACTCATTCCAAAAATAGGCGGAATGGCAACTGCACTCTCTGCAATGCCAAATATAAATGAATTAATAGATTATTCATTAATCTATAAAAGTAAAAAAAGGGGTGCTTGGCACTTCCTCACAGGTGAGATGAGTGATGTTAAGGTTTTGGTTAAAAAGCATAAAATACCTGAGTATTTAAAAGGTAAAAATTACAATGATGATGATCAATACAGGGAAGATTTTAAACAATGGATTGATGTTATATGGGATGAGAAAGATAGAAATATCGAAAAATTAAAATTTTAATTTAGCTTTACTTATAACCCAACCATTTGTATCAAAATATATCCAATCACCATTATTTATTTCAGTATTGCCAAATCTAATTGAAATATTTTTCTTACCAATACCTATCAACTTATTTGTTTTTTTTGGAAAGGCATTCATAGCATATAATCCAATGTCTATTTTTTTTATAACCTCGACATCTCTAATATAGCCATTAGTGACGATTGCGGTCCAGTTATTTTCAAAAGCCTTTTGAGCAATTTGATCTCCAACCATTGAACAAAGTTCATCACCTGTATGATTGATTAATAAAACTTTCCCCTCGCCCTTTTCTTCAACAAGTTCCTTAACCACACTATTTGAATGTTCACACTCTACGGTTTGAATTTGTCCATAGAATTTATTTTTACTTCCAAAAGATTTTAAAAATAAATCACCTATCTGAATATTTTCATACTCATCACAAATATCTGGAACTGTAAAATTATTCATTTCAACACCTTTTAATTCATTCTAAATTTAAAGTAAGTAATATACACTATTGGAAGGTATTATTTTTGTTTTGGAGTGAAGATGAAATCTCAAATTTGTGATGTACTAAATATTGAATTTCCTTTAGTTGCATTCAGTCATTGCAGGGATGTTGTTGCTGCGGTTTCAAAGGCTGGAGGTATGGGTGTTCTTGGTGCAGTAGGCCTTACTCCTGAAAGATTAGAAATAGAATTAAATTGGATTGATGAGCATGTAGATGGGAAACCATATGGTGTTGATGTTTTAGTTCCTAATTCTTACGTTGGTAAAGGAGAAAATCTTTCAACAGATGACCTGAGATCTATGATTCCAAGAGAACATAGAGAATTTAGAGCTGATATCCTTGAAAAGCATAATATTGANGCTTCTGATCTTAGGGGAGATAAAGAATCTCAAAAAGTTGAAAGAAACTCAAATCAAGTATTGGGAGCTGGTCTTGATGGNGCAAAAGAAGTTCTTGAAGTAGCCTTTTCACATCCGATTGGNCTTGTTGCAAATGCCCTGGGAGTTCCTCCTAAATGGATGCTTGATATGGGAAAGCAAAATAATGTTCCTGTTGCAGCTTTAGTTGGAGCAAAACAACATGCAGTAAAACAAGCTGAGGCAGGAGTTGATATTATTGTTGTTTCTGGAACAGAAGGTGGTGGTCATTGTGGNAGTGTNTCAACTATGGTGCTAGTTCCTGAAGTGAGNAGAGCCTTAAAAAAATATGGAGATGTTCCAATACTCGCNGCAGGAGGNATTTGTACTGGAGAACAAATGGCTGGNGTNATGGCAATGGGTGCTGATGGTGTTTGGTGTGCATCAGTTTTTTTACCAACNATAGAAGCGGAGACTTCAGATAATATAAAAGAGAAATTAGTTGCAGCATCTTCAAGTCATACTGTTAGATCTAAAAGTAGAACAGGTAAACATTCTCGACAACTTACATCACCATGGGTTGAAGCATGGGAAGACAAAAATGCTCCTGAGCCACTACCAATGCCACTTCAAACAATGGTGAGTGAGCCCGCTTTAAAAAAAGTAGCTGATCAGGCAGCTATAGGCCATGATGGTGCAAAGCAACTTGAAACTTATTGGGTTGGGCAAGGCATTGGTCTTGTAAATGAAACAATAAGTGCTGGGCAAACAGTTCAAAAATTTAAAGAGGAATTTATTGAATCATATGAAAGAATTAATGAGTTTTTTTCTGATTAAGAGATTTCTTTTCTAGCTNTAAATTCTAATACNGTAGCGTTTATACAATATCTTGGCATTCCATTTGGTCCGTCATCAAATACATGACCTAAATGAATTCCAGAAGATNCTGATCTAATTTCAGTCCTTTTCATGCCAAAACTATTATCAGGCANCTCGTANACTGATCCATCAACTGGTTTTGTAAATGAAAGCCAACCAGATCTAGAAACAAATCTATCTTTTGTATCAAAAAGAGGTTCGCCGCTTAATTTATCTACAAATATCCCACTAGGTGTGTTTTTAAATATTTCATATTCTTTGCAGAATCTTGCATCTGTTCCTTTATTAAAAGCAACATTATANGCTTCAGAATCCCCTAATTTAAATCTCCCAAGNAACTGATAAAATTCTTTTGGTTCTAAGTAACCTTGATAAGAAAAAACCTCTTTTGCGTTTTCCAAGAATATTATTGATGGTGTAGCCCAAGTTGGTGATTTTATTTCTAATCCATGTAATTGGTCTGATGTTCTATAAACAAGCGGTATGCTCCCTTTATAATCAGCAGTGACATTTTCTTTGAAATATTCACAATATGGACAAAAGCCCTTAGAATCTAAAACCAATATTTGCTTACCAGACAGTAAATCTGAATTGTCTAAATAATTTTTTTGATTTTCATTAAAAACAATTCCAGTTGAAAGATCTGGACAATAACCATTTGGATTTTTCTTTAAATAATCTTGATGATACTCTTCAGCAAGATAAAAATTTTCAAGTGACTCAACTTTTGTTTTTATCTCTCCAAACCCTCCTTTGAACAACAATTTTTGGTATTCATTTAATATTTGCTTTGCTAGTTCTTCTTGATCTTCATCTTCAAATAAAATTGTTGATCTGTATTGAGTCCCAATATCGTTACCCTGTCTGTTTAACTGTGTTGGGTCATGATTTTCAAAAAAATGTTTCAAAATTTCTTCAAGGTTTATAAAGTTACTATTAAAAGTAACCTTCACTACTTCAGCAAAATTATCTTGATTATATTTATTCTTAAGTTGAATTATTGATCTATAGTTTGGTTTGACGCCATATCCATTTGCATAACCAGACTCTGCATCTATTACACCTTCTAAATTTTCATACCCTTTTTCAGCACCCCAAAAGCATCCTGAACCAAGATATATAGTCTGTATATGATTGGTAGCATTTTCAGCAATTGTTGATACAGAAAATGAAATAATCAGAAATATACTTAATTTTTTAATCTTTTGGTTCATATTTATAACTCTTACTTTTTAAAAATGCTGGTCTAGAAAATAAATTATCGGACCATCTTCTTATATTGGGTTTCAGTGCTTGTTTAATTTCAAGAGTCTTAGCAAGATTAATTGCATAACTCACGCATATGTCAGCAATTGTAAAGCGATTTGAACATAAATATTCTTTATTATTAAGAGACTCTTCAAGAAGTTTCAACCTTGAAACAAACCATCGACTATATCCATCAATAGCAGCATCAGCTACACCAGGTTCTTGAAATTTATATCTCAAGACTACTGTTTGTGGAAATGTAAGTGTTGCATCTGAATGATATAACCAATTTAGATACATGGGATAATCTTTTTCATCAGGAGTTACTTGAAGATCGGTTGGCCCATATCTTTCAACAAAATATTGTGAAATGGCTACTGATTCCGTCATTTTAATATCACCATCAATCATATAAGGTATAGTTCCAAGAATATTTATATCTAAATATTCTTTCATAAATACTCTTGGTGGAAATGGCATCATTATTAATTCATAATCTAATCCCATTTCTTCCGCAGTCCAAATAGGTCTGACAGCTCTTGAATTTTCTGTTCCGTATAACTTAATCATTTGTATAAAAATTTAAGTAACTATTCTACAACTAATTAGTGGTAATATTAATGATAATATATTACCATTTAGACTTAATTTTAAATTAATCATTATGAATGAAAATATAGCACCCAAAATCAAATCTAACTTAGATACCAAATCTAAAGAGTATCAAAAAAATAAAGAAATGATGCTCGAAAAATTAAAATTTTTAGACGGACTTCTTGATCTAGCAGAAATTGGAGGAGGAATGCATCATCATGAGCGTTTGGCAAAAAGAGGAAAAATGCCGGTTCGAGAAAGAGTTATGAATGTTTTAGATGCGGATAGTCCATTTCTTGAGATACAGCCTTTTGCAGCATATGGGACAACCAATTATCATGTAGGCGGAGGATGTGTATCTGGAGTTGGAATAATATCTGGTGTTGAATGTGTGATATTTGCTAATGATCCTACGGTCAAGGCTGGAGCTATGACGGTCTATGTTGGCGAAAAGTGGAAAAGAGCCAAAGAAATATCAAGAGAAAACAGAATACCATTTATAAGTTTCGTTGAATCCGCTGGAGGCGATCTTAGTGTTGGTAATAATAAAAGTGATACTCCACCAATAGCACCCAGTTTACAACAAGGTCATTTTGCATCTACTGGTAGATTTTTTTATGAAATGACTGAATTATCAAAACTTAGAATACCTGTAATATCAGTTGTTTTTGGTTCCTCTACTGCTGGTGGAGCTTACCAACCTGGAATGTCTGATTACAATATTTTTATAAAAGATCAATCAAAAGCTTTTCTTGCTGGTCCACCTCTTGTNAAAATGGCAACGGGTGAGGAGTCTGACGATGAGACATTAGGTGGGGCTCAAATGCATTCTGAGGTATCTGGTCTTTCTGATTATTTAGCTGAGGACGAAATGGATGCTCTTCGAATATGCAGAGAAGTGGTTTCTCATCTTAATTGGTCAAAAAAAGGACCTGAACCAAAAATTAGATCATCNGAACCTGAATATGATGAAAATGAATTATTAGGTATTTTGAGTGAAGATCTTAAATCTGCTGTTGATATTAAAGAAATAATTGCGAGATTTGTAGATGGTTCTAGATTTGAAGAGTTTAAGCCCTTATACGGATCCTCATTAGTATGTGGGTGGGCTTCGGTGCATGGTTATCAGATAGGTATTCTTGGAAATAATGGACCAATTTATCCAGAATCAGCTGAAAAAGGTGCAAGCTTTATTCAGCTATGTAACAAAAGAGATATTCCGTTAATATTTTTACATAATGTTACTGGATTTCTTGTTGGTAAAGATTTTGAAAGGCAAGGAATAATTAAAAAAGGTTCTCAACTAATAAANGCTGTTTCAAATTCAATGGTGCCTCATTTAACGTTCATTGTNGGTGCTTCTTATGGNGCNGGAACTTATGCAATGTCNGGTAAAGCATTTAANAANAGGTTTACATTTTTATGGCCNACAGCAAAAATTGCTGTTATGGGTCCAGAGCAAATGGCAGGAGTGATGTCAATTGTAAGAGCAGCAAAAGCAAAAAGNGACGGAAAAAAGTTTGATAAAAANGCAGATGAGCAATTAAAAGCAATGGTTGTCGACTATCTTGAAAAATTATCTCATGGTTTAGTTGCAAGCAGCCTTCTGACAGATGATGGAATAATTGATCCAAGAGATACAAGAGACATAATTGGATTTTGTTTATCTATAGTTAGTAATAACCTTATCGAAGGTGCAACAGAGTATGGAGTCTTTAGATTATGATTTTTAACTCATTACTTATTGCAAACAGAGGTGAAATTGCCTGCAGAATAATTAAAACTGCAAAAGAGATGGGTATAAGATCAATTGCTGTNTATGTCGATGCTGATAAAGATGCTCTNTTTGTAAAAGAAGCGGANGAATCGGTTAATTTAAGTGACGGTGGTTATCTTGATAGTAAGCAAATAATTAATGCAGCCAAAAAAACAGGTGCTCAAGCTATACATCCAGGATATGGTTTTTTATCAGAAAATGCTTCATTTGCCCGCAAGGTTAAAAAAGAAGGAATNGTTTGGGTTGGTCCTTCTCCAAATGTTATTTCGGTAATGGGNGATAAACTCAAAGCNAAAGAACTTGCTATAAAGGCATCCGTNCCAACCCTNCCCATGACATCTAATCCTAANGAAGCAAAGAAAATTGGTTATCCTCTTTTAATTAAAGCAGCAGCNGGTGGTGGCGGTAAAGGCATGAGNATAGTTGAAAAAGATAANGATCTCAAAGAATCTATTTCNGCTGCTCAAAGAGAGGCAAAAAANGGATTTAANGATGATAGGATTTTTATTGAACGATATGTTGAAAAATCAAGGCATATTGAAATNCAAATNTTAGGAGATTCTCATGGAAANNTTGTTCACTTGGGCGANAGAGAATGTTCAATTCAAAGAAGATATCAAAAAATTATTGAGGAATCNCCTTCTCCAAGAGTATCAGATGAGATAAGAACAAAAATGGGTAATGCAGCCGTTGAGCTTGCAAAGCAAATTANGTATGAATCTGCAGGAACTGTTGAATTTTTATTTGATGATAAAACTGGTGAATTTTGGTTTTTAGAAGTAAACACAAGATTACAAGTTGAACATCCAGTAACTGAAGAGGTAACTGGCATTGATCTTGTTAGTGAGCAGTTAAAAATAGCTAGGGGTGAGTCACTTAAATTTAATCAAAACGATATTACNTGGANGGGATCATCNATTGAAGCTNGACTNTATGCNGAAAATCCAAATAANGATTTTCTTCCTGAAATNGGTACGTTAATTGCCTTTGAAAAAGATGATTCAGTTGAGGCAAGATGGGACTCTGGAGTAACTTCAGGAACAATAGTTGGAACTGACTTTGATCCAATGCTAGCAAAAATAATCTCATATGCATCGAATAGAACCGATGCAGCAAGTAAATTAGCTAAAGCCCTTGAGTCTGCNCACATAGGNGGAGTGATTACAAACAGAGATTTTTTAATNAGCTGNTTNAAATCAGAGGANTTTCTTAATGGCGATACAACTTCAGACTTCATTGAANGAGTAAATCCTGACAGAAAATTGNTNATTTCTGAAGACGATATTGAGCACGTAATGGCCATTGCAGCTTTGTGGATTCAACAAAAAAATAGAGANAATGCAAAACTTGCTAAGTTTATGACTTCNGGTTGGACAAACGGCAGATTGCCTNATCAAAAAATAATTTTGANCTATGAAGGTNTAGATTATGATGTGGAATANAAACAAAATAGNAANAAAGAATTTATTTTTTCTTTCGGCAAAAGTGCTTTCATATATTCATATGATAAAAANGGTATAGACATTGTTTTTAATGGTAAAAGACATTATTCAAGAATAACTTCAACCGANAAGAATATTTTAGTGCATATGCCATTTGGTGATGTCATGCTTNAAATNAAACCTAAATTTAGAGTNCCNGGAACAGAATANACTGCNGGAGGATTAACAGCGCCAATGCCAGGTAAAGTAATAGATGTAAAAATTCAACAAGGTNAAAAGGTAAAAGCTGGTGATACNTTAGTCATATTAGANGCCATGAAAATGGAGCACTCAATAAAAGCACCTGAAGATGGNACTGTTACTGAGTTATTAATCTCTGTTAACGATCAAGTTGAAAATGGTGCTCTNTTAATGATTGTTAANTAATTAATCATGATAGAAGTTGAGCATCAAAAGAATCNTAAAAATGTAAATTTAAAAATTTANACAAAAAGACAAATTGANATAATGGACGCATTAGAAGCAATGCTTCANAANGGTGTGCCTGATTTAACGATGTCTGAATTTGCTAAAAAATTGAANATCTCTTTAAGAACACTATATGAAATTGCTCCTAGTAAAGATNAATTAATCCTTATGACAATGAATAACATTTTAGTGAAGTTGGGAAAACTTGCTATAGATTCAGTTGCAAATATTGATTCACCAATAAAAAAATTAGAAAAATATTTATGTATAGTTAACCAAGCAGTTGGTCCAAAATTTGACACATTCATCAAAGACATAGAAAACATTAAAGGATCACAAAAAATGGCAGACTATCATGAAAATTTTATTAAAAACTATACAAAAAATCTTTTGAAAGAATCAATTTTAAAAAAAGAAATTAAGTCGATNGATGTAAGNGCTTTTGCGATTCTTCTTGGGGGTATAGGCAGAGAATTTCTTAAAGAAAAAAATAAAAAAACTATAAATATGTCTCCTGAAGAATCAGCAAATTCTATTACAAAAATAATCTTAAATGGGATTAAATTAACAAACTAAATGATAAAAAATCATCTAAAAATTGCAAACTGCAGCGGATATTATGGTGATAAGTTATCTGCAGCNAAAGAACTAGTTGATGGAGGTCCTATTGATGTCCTAACAGGAGATTATCTTGCAGAGCTAACTATGGCAATACTTTATAACCAAAAAATACAAAGAGGTGAAGATAAGGGTTATGTAGGAACTTTTTTAAAACAAATTAAAGAAGTAGCTGGTTCATGTAAAGAAAAAAATATAAAAATAATAAGTAATGCAGGTGGTTTAAATCCAAAGTCTATGGCAAAAGAAATTGAGAAAATATTAGAAGACCAATCACTTGATATGAAAGTAGCATATATAGATGGCGATGACTTATTGCCTAAAATTTCTGATTTAACAAAATTAGGAGAAGATTTTACAAATATTGATAAAAATATAGCGCTAAATGAATCAGGCCTNATGCCTATTACTGCAAATGCCTATCTTGGTGCATGGGGTATTAAAGAGGCATTAGATTTAGGTGCCGATGTTGTAATTTGTCCAAGAGTTACAGATGCTGCAGTTGTTATAGGACCAGCAGCATGGAAGTTCCAGTGGAAAAGAAATAATTATGATGCATTAGCTGGAGCTTTAGCTGCTGGACACATTATTGAGTGTGGTTGCCAAGCAACAGGAGGTAATTATTCTTTTTTTAAAGAAGTCTCTAATTTTGATAATATTGGATACCCAATTGCTGAAATATTTGAAGATGGTAGCTTTAACATTACAAAGCACCCACATACAGGGGGTTTAGTGTCAACTGGAACTGTAACAGCACAACTTTTATATGAAATAGGCTCACCCGCATATGTTAATCCTGATGTGGTTGCTCACTTTGATACCCTCAAAATTGAAGAAGTTGAGAAAGATAAAGTTTATATCTCGGGTTGTAGGGGGAGCTCGCCGCCAGAGAAACATAAAGTCTGTATAAACCTTGCGGGTAGTTTTAGAAATGGAATGGAAATAATTCTTACAGGATTAGATATAGAGGAAAAGGCAAAAGTATTCACAGATGCCCTTTTCAATTCTGTTGGTGGTAAAAGCCAGTTTGACGAAGTTACAATTCAACTGCACAGGACAGATAAAGATGATCCAAATACTAATGAGGAAGCAATGGCATCACTTCTGGTTTCTGTAAAATCCAAAGACCCTAATTTAGTTGGAAGACTTTTTAGTGCAAAAATTATTGAATTAGCTTTGTCAAACATACCAGGTTTTTTTGCACAAGGTGGTGTTAAATCTAGTGGCCCAGTTATTAATTATTGGCCAGCGCTAGTAGATAGTAAGTTCATTAAAGAAAAAGTTAACATTGATGATAAACAAATTGAAGTATTGCCAACAAGTCAGCTTGAATTTGAAGAAAGTTATTATCAAAAAAAGCCTATAAAAATTGAGAAAATTGATATAAAAAATGAAAAAGAGATTTATTTTGGNGACATATATGGAACAAGATCTGGAGATAAGGGTGGTTGTGCTAATTTAGGAATTTGGGCTAAAAATNATCAAACATTTTCATTTCTTTATGATTTTTTAACAGTAGAGCAATTAAAAAAACTTTTACCAGATTTGAAAGATTTTAAGATTGAAAGGTATGAATTATCTAATATTTATTCTCTTAATTTTTATATTCACGAAATATTACAAGATGGAGTTTCCTCAAATGACAGAAAAGATAGTCAGGCAAAATCTTTAGGTGAATATTTAAGAGCAAAAAAAATAAAAGTTCCAGAAGCTATTATTGGAGATATTTAAAATGAAAAAATTAACTTTAGAAGGACTTATTTTTACTGCAACTGAGCTATGTATCCAAAATAAAATCATGACAATAACTCTTAATAGACCTGAAAAAAAGAATGCATTAAATAACGTTATGATGAATGAGATTAACTATGCACTTGCCTATGCTAAACAAGAAAAAGATATTAGAGTGGTTGTTTTTGCAGCAAGAGGCGACGTATTCTGTGCAGGTGCAGATTTGTCTAGAACTGAATCTAAATCAAATGTGCCTAAACTAGATAATGCTGATATAAGCCTTTCGTTAAGATATTTATACAAACCAGTTATATGTAAGATTCAAGGTCCTGTTCTAGCAGGTGCCCTTTTAATTGTTTCTAATTCTACTCATGCAATAGCTGTGGATGACGCAACCTTTTCAGCGCCTGAGATCCATAGAGGATTATGGCCATTTATGGTTATGGCTGGTTTATTCAGAGTTATGCCAAAAAGAGCAGGACTTGATTTTATAATGCGAGGAAAACCAATCAATTCTAAAAAAGCAAAAGATTGGGGTCTAATAAATAAATCAGTAAAAAAAGAAGACCTTGATAAAAAAGTTGATACACTTGCTACAGAATTAGCAAGCTTGGCACCTGAAACAATGCAATTTGGCCTAGAAGCGTACGAAAAACAGGATTCAAAAAGTTTTGATGAAGCTCTTCCATATTTGAAAGAACAAATAGCTAAATGCTTTGAAGGAAAAGATGCTAAAGAAGGAATTACTGCGTTTCTTGAAAAAAGAAAACCGAATTGGAAATAGTTGGNTAANATTATGGATTTAAATTTTGGATNAGAATANGAGAATTTTACAAAAGAANTACAAACATTTTGTAAAAAATANTCAGGTNTTCATTTCACAGATTCTTCAAAGGTGCCTCTAGCTGGATCTTTTAAATCTGGTCAANTTGAAATGAAAAGATCGGAATGGCAAANAATTCTTATAGAAAAAGGATATTTTGCTAGATCTATTCCAAAAGAATACGGTGGTTNTGGTGGTGAAAGCGATATTATAAAAANTAGAATAATTGCTACAGAATTTTCAAAAAATAAAATCCCACCTCCAATGGGAGGTCAAGGAATTGATATGTTAGTGCCAACACTTTTAGAGCTGGGGACAGAAGAACAAAAAAAACAATATATCAAGCCAACACTACATGGAGAAATTATTTGGTGTCAGGGCTACTCAGAACCTAATGCAGGAAGTGATCTTGCAAGTTTACAAACAAAGGCAGAATTAATTGAAGGAAATTGGGTAATCAATGGTCAAAAAATTTGGACCAGNACAGCTCAATATTCACAAATGATGTTCTGTTTAGTAAGAACTGAGCCTGATGCGCCNAAACANTCAGGAATTAGTTATNTACTAATTCCNATGGACACACCTGGTATTGAAATTAGACCGNTAGTTGATATGACTCTTAACNCAGGATTTAATGAAGTTTTTTTCACAGATGTGACAATACCCGANTCTCATATTGTNGGAAAAAGAGGTGAAGGCTGGTCTGTTGCTAATGCAACGTTAANTCATGAAAGAGGATCACTNTCAGATCCAAATGCAATGATGAATAGATTAAATTCTTTAATTGAAAGAATGAAAGAGGAAANAATNAATGGTCAAAAAACTATTGATAATCCNATTTATAGAGATAATCTAATGAAAATTCAGGGCAAAGTAATTGCATTTCAATCAAATTCTCTTAGAGTTCTTTCTGCCAAACTTAATAAAAATCAAAATGTAAAGATTGCTGGAATGATACAGAAACTTGTTGGAACAGAATTAAGACATGAACTTGAAGGGTTTGCATTGGATATTATGGGTGAATTAGGTACTCTATATGAAAATAGTCCTAACATTAGGGATGGTGGTTCTTGGCAAGTAGCATATATGTATTTTCTTGGTTTAATTATTGGAGGTGGCACTAGCCAAATTCAAAAAAATATTATTTCTGAAAGAGGTCTTGGTTTACCAAAAGAGCCAAAAGTTCAACAAGGAGCATAAAATGTATTTTGGATTATCTGATGATCAAATTTTCTTTCAAGATAATATCAAGAAATTTTTAGAGGATAACGCATCATTAGAAATTATAAAAAAAATATCAAGAGATAATGATAAGTCTGTCAAAGATGAGTTACATAAAGGGATAATTAGTCTGGGCATTAACAACATTTTAATACCAGAAAAAAATGGTGGCCTTGGATTAGATTTATTATTTGCAACTGCTGTTGCTCAGAGTCTTGGAGAAGGAATTGCAACCCTGCCCTTTTTAGGTTCCTATGTTATGGCGCCTATATCGATAAAGTATGGAGCAAATGATTCACAAAAAGAGTCTTATTTTAATAGAATGTCAAAGAATGAAGTTAATTTTTGTATTGGTTTCTCAGAATTCTTTGGTGCAAGAGATCAGTCTAATCTTATATTTTCAAATAATGTCGTAAATGGTAAAACTTTTTTCGTTATCGATAGTGATTATGCTTCTCACATAATGTTAGCTAATGAAGATGGAAAAATTGGTGTGGTTTCAATGGANTCCTCAGGAATAGAANTTATTGATTTAATNACAGTAGATAAAACAAGAGTTTTTAAAGAAATGCATTTTAANAATGTTGAANTAGAATTACTTGAGGAAACTATCTCTTCAAAGGATGCAATAAATAATGCTATTGATGCTGGGAGAATTATTGCTGCTGCAGATTCATTGGGTGCATCTCAAGCAATGATTGATAAGGCTGTTGACTATTCTAAAGAAAGAAAACAATTTAATAGAGTCATAGGCTCTTTCCAAGCAGTTAAACATATGTGTGCGGAAATGACTTCTGAACTTGAACCATGCTACTCACTTGTTTGGCATGCAGCTCATTCCTTCGATAATAATGAAAAAAATAAAAAATTNATGGCTTGNCATGCAAAGTCACANGTATCAGATGTATCAAAGATGATATCCAAGAAATCTACTGAAGTTCATGGNGGTATGGGTTTCACNGATCTTTTAGGGCTGCATTNTTGGTTCAAAAGAATNGGAGTTAATAGACATTTACTAGGATCACCAGAAATTGTAAGAGAAGAAGCTGCTAAATCTCAAGGTTTTTAAAANACATGAAGAATTTAATATTTTTATTATTATTATCATCGATAAGTTATGCAGATGAATATAANCACATTCAGTTAANTGATGNTAAAAANGAACTAAGTGATGAAATTTTTAGNAAGATTGAAAGAAGCCATTACCTCANAAANNTATNCAGAGATNATTTTAATTTAAAATTTTTTGAAGCAATAATAAATAAAATTGATGAAAATAAAAACCTATTACTTGAAGATGAAGTTCAATTTTATATAAATAAATCCAAGCAAATCAATAACAAAGATTTTAATATTGAATTAGCTTATGATCTCATAAATCTCTATTTTAAACGTTTAGTAGATTTTTCTAACTTTCAAATAAAGTTGATTGAAGAAAATCAATTTGATTTTTTAAAAGATGAATACTTAGATATTTTTTATGAGGATAATGTATGGCAGACAAATTTAAGCGATTTACAATCTTTATGGCAGCTGGAGACGAAGAATGATTTGTTAGTTGCACAAATGTCAGAATCATCTAGCTCNCAGCCCAATAATGATCTCATAAAGAGATATCAAAATAGAATTAGAAGGATTAATCAGCAAAAAGAAGAAGATGTATTTTCATTAGTAATGAATGTTTTAACAAATCAGTTTGACCCCCATTCTTCATATTTATCTCCAAGATCTGCAGAGGATTTTGAACTAAATATGAGCTTAAAACTTAGCGGNATTGGTGCACTTTTAGGAGTTGAAGATGACTACACAAAGATAATTAATTTAGTTCCTGGTGGTCCTGCTGAAAAATCAGGAAAAATTGATCCAGAAGACAGAATTACAAAAATAAGACAAATCGACTCTACAGAATATGTTGATGTTGTTGGCTGGAGAATTGACGAAGTTGTTGATCTCATAAGGGGTGAAAAAGGTACTGAAGTTGAAATAGAATTTATTTCATTTAATTCTGAAAATGATTCCACAAAATTAGTAACTCTCAAAAGAGAAGAAATCAAATTAGAGGATAGAGCTGCAAAGTCAGAAATTATTGAAATGAATAATAATAAAATTGGAATAATAGACTTGCCATCTTTTTATATTGATTTTGAGGAATATCAAAAAAGAAACAAAGACTACAGAAGTAGCAGCAATGATGTAAGAAAAATTCTTAATAACTTTAATGATCTTAATGTAGATGCAGTCATNCTTGATCTAAGAAANAATGGAGGTGGNGCTCTAATTGAAGCTAATAAAATTATTGGTTTATTTGTATCTTCAGGTCCAACAGTTCAAGTGAAACAAAGTAGAGGTTACATTCAACCATATGGAGATTCTCGTGCTATACAGGTGTGGAAAAAACCACTACTAGTTCTTGTAAATCGATATTCTGCTTCTGCATCTGAAATTGTTGCTGGTGCAATACAAGACTATAGAAGAGGTATAGTTGCAGGTCAAAGAACTTTTGGAAAAGGCACAGTTCAAAGTCTTGAAAATTTATCACAAGGACAAATTAAAATCACTGAATCAAAATATTACAGAGTAAATGGTATGAGTACACAAAATAAAGGAGTTATTCCAGATATTGAATTACCAGTTACNTGGGACATAGAAACTGTTGGTGAGAGTTCATATCCAACAGCAATGTCGTGGGATGCTATAAAACCATACAGGCATAAAAAATTCGATATGGATAAAGAATTGATAGATAAAATCACAGCAAAATATCAATTAAGGCTTAAAGAGGAACCAAATTTAAATTATCTAAAAAAAATCAAGGCGAGATATGATTTAAATAAAAATAAAAANATATTGAGTTTAAATATAGAAGATAGGAAAATTCAAAAAGAATTAAGAAAAAACTGGCTTCTAAAAATTGAAAANGAAAGAAGAATTGCAGTTGGAGATGAGGTTTTTATGAGTTACAAAGAAATGGAAGACTTTAATGATAACGAAGACAATATAAATTCTAATTCAATTAACTTAACAAATGATTACCAACTAATTGAATCAACAAATATTATTAATGATTTCGTAAAATTAGAGAATTTCGAAAATAAAAAAATAATTTCTTCAATTAAATAAATATGAAAATAGTTTCTTTTAATATTAATAGCATAAGAGCAAGGCCTCATCAGATAGAACATCTAAGAGATACTATTAATCCAGATATTATTGGACTTCAGGAAACAAAAGTAAATGATCCAGATTTTCCTTTAGAAATTATTAATGAAATTGGTTATCATGCGGAATATTGGGGCCAAAAGGGACATTATGGAGTTGCTATACTTAGCAAAAATAAACCAATTAATACTGTTAGAGGTTTCGTTAATGACACTGATGATGATCAAAAAAGATTCATTCAAAGCTCATTTAAATTTGGTAATGGTGAAATTGTTATTATGAATGGTTATTTTCCTCAAGGAGAAAATATTAATCATGAAACAAAGTTCCCAAAAAAGATCAAGTTCTACGATGATTTAGAAGGACATATTAAAAAAATAAAAAAAACTTCTTCAAATTTAATTGTTATGGGCGACTTTAATGTTTCTCCAGAGGATATTGATATAGGGATTGGCGAACAAAATGCAAAGAGATGGCTTAGGGAAGGCAAGACCTCCTTTCAACCAAAAGAAAGGGAAATGTGGAATACTATCAAAAGTCTTGGTTTTGTAGATTCTTGGAGAGAGGTTTATCCGAGTGAATCTTCAATTTATTCATGGTTTGATTACAGATCAAGAATGTTCGATCAAAATCCAAAAAGAGGATTGAGAATTGATCATATACTTATCTCAGAACATTTAAAAAATTCTATTTGTGATGTTGGTATTGATTATGATGCTCGCGCAATGGAAAAACCATCTGATCACTGTCCGGTATGGCTTGAATTAAGTGAGTGAAATAGAATTTCGAGCTCCTAAGAATTCAAACGAACTTAAAGAATATGATTTGTTCAGATGGACTTTGTTAAGAAAGCCGATAGGAAAATCTATTGAATCTTTAAAAGATAAATATGACAGTTTGGCCTTTCATCTTATTGGAATAAAACAAGGCAAAATAGTTGCATGTGGCAGGCTCCACTTTAATAATTTAAATGAGGCTCAAATAAGATATATGGCTGTTGACAATAGTCTTCAAAAACAAGGTATCGGGAAAAAAATATTAGTATTACTTGAAGAAAAAGCAAAAAAAAAGAACGCTAAAAAGATAATCCTAAATGCAAGAAATCATGCTGTAACGTTTTATAAAAAATCAGGCTATGCGGTTTTAGGAAAATATACTGGTTCAGACACTGAGATACCGCACACATCAATGGAAAAATGTATCNNATTACCTTCTGAGCATAAAAAAATTTTTTAATAAATCAGCAGCCTCTTTCTCAAATAAACCAAATTTGTATTTAACACTATGATTTAAATATTCTTTATCCAACAAATTATCAACTGAAACTATTGAACCTGTTTTTGGTTCTTTTGTTGCAAATATCATAGATTCTAACCTTGCATCAATGATTGCCTTTGCACACATATGACATGGCTCAAGAGTAATAAAGATAGAACACTTATTTAGTCTATAGTTTTTTATTGTCTTTGACGCTGCACGAATTGCATTAATTTCTGCGTGAGAAGTTACGTCTTGATCAGAAATGACATTATTTCTTCCTTCACCAATTATTTCTCCATCTTTAACTACNACCGCTCCTACAGGGACTTCTCCGTGNTTAAAAGATTCTTTAGCTTTTNTTAAAGCAGATTGCATAAAGGATTTTTCTTNATTTGAAAAGATCACTATTAGTATAGTTCTATACTAGCAATATCTAATTCAGCANAAAAATCTTTACCATANGCAACTAGACCTATAGACCTAATAATATCTGTATTAATNCCGTTACTNTTATTCCTNGAGTATTTGAATTCACTNAATGGNAAATCAATAGTTTGCCAATTNTTTGTTGCATAAAATGTTTCGTAATAATAATTCCANGGCAGCATTCTTGGAGCTCTTAGATGCACATANTATTCATTATTATTNCCTCTCACATTAATTCGAATNCCTTNATANTNCTCAGTATTGATATTNATATCAACTCTAGATTGAATAAATCCACCATTATTTTCGGTGCTAACATTTCCCTCAAGTCTATAGAATTTTTTATCATTTTCTTTAAGTTCATAAAAATTTACTACTGAAATACCNCCCATAACTTGGTCGGATATTGCATTCCAGTTTGCTCTTACNTCATCCAAATTATCTATAACCATTGAAAATGTATTTAAGCAAAAAAACGATAGGAATAATAATTTAATTTTTGACACGGTTAATCTAAGTATGTCTCTTTATCTGCTTTAAACCAAGGTAATTTCACAACTTTTGCGTTTAAATCTCCATTTGGGCTAATGACGNTAATCTCACTACCCTCATCAGAATAATTAATATCAACAATAGCTAAGGCTATATTTCTTTTGAGCCTAGGTGAGAAAAAAGCTCTTGATAATCTTCCTACTTTAATACTTTCATTATTGTTAATTGGCCAAAAATTTTCTGGTGATTTGATAATAGGATCTCCTTCTATTTCTAATCCAACTAATTTTTCTTTAATTCCATTCTTCTTAATCTCACTTANNGCTTTNTTACCAATNAAATCAATTTCTTGATCAACATCAACNAATCTTCCAAATCCTATTACAAATGGATTATGTTCTCTTCCAAAGTCACTGCCATAAGATAATAGTCCTCCTTCAATAGTTCTTATAGTATTAGGTGCTATTACCCTTCCATTAAATTCTTTAGCAGCTTCGTAAACTAATTCAAAAAGTTTATTTCCCAATTTTCTATCTTGAAGATAAAGCTCATAACTTAACTCTCCACTCCAACCAGTTCTTGCAATAACCATTGGTATATCACCAAGTGAAGTTTGCTCAGCTTTATAATATCCAAGATCATCATGCACACCATTGAAAAGTTTCTGTATTAATTTACCTGATTTTGGTCCACTAATTTGTAAAGGAGAGACATCAGGCTCATGTATAGAAACATCCATACCTGAATTAATTGCAATGCCTTGCAACCATAAAATAACATCTCCATCACCNGGAGATATCCAAAATTTGTTTTCTTCAAGCCTTAGTAAACATGCATCATTTATTATTCCACCATCCATATCAGTAAGAATTATGTATTTACAAAAACCAATCTCACACTTTTCTAAGTTTCTTGGCTGTATATATCTCACGAACTTATATGCATCTGGACCATTAATTTCAATTTGTCGTTCAGCTGCAAAGTCACCAAAGGTTACATCATTAATTAGGCTTTCATATTCCTTTTGAGGATCAGAAAAACCAGTTGGTAAATACATCTTATTGTACACAGTGAAACCTGTAACACCATACTTTAGATTTGAATCATAATAAGGTGATTTCCTAATTCTAGTTCCAATTCCAATTAATAATGGTAGTTGTGATTCTGACATGAATACTCCTTAATTTAAGAGTATTTTAATCTCAAAATATCAAATGAGTAAATGCATTATTTCAATATTTAGTCTATTATTTGTATAGAGTTTTTGGGGAAAAAAATGGGCAAAAAAAGATTCTTTGATGATAGATTGAAATATCTATCATTTATTCAAAATACTGGTGAAAAGAAAGCAATTTCAGAAAAACTATATCCACATATTGCATCACTTCCTAATAATAAAAGCTATTTAAAAATATTAGATGCTGGCACTGGTGATGGAACCATATTTACAAATCTTATAAAAGGGTTTCATCGGTATCATCCATACAGTTCATTGTTGATGGCTGGTAAAGAGGTAAGTTTTGAAGATCTAAAAAATACTCTAGAAAAAATGCCCGACAGATTTGTTGAACATCCTAATTTATTAATTACTATGACAAATGTTAAATTTTCAGAAATATCTGAAGTAGAAAATAAAAAAAGTATCAATGGCAAAAAAATTAAATCATTTAATTTAATTTTAAAGAGTGATAATTCATTTGATTTTAATAAACAAATTACAGGAAGCATGATAGGTAATTTTATTAAAAGAAACTGGGGAATTGAAATTAATAAAGCTGGGAGAACTTCATACTCAAATCCATGCATCATAAGAATATACAGGGAAGACCATAAAAAATATTTAAGCCCTTTTATAACTAGAAGTTATAAAGATGATATGTACGATTTAATTATTGCATCACAGGCCTACAGAGCCGCATCAAATGTTAATGTTAAGGTAAAAAATGTGATTGGACCACTTATGAATTTACTAAATAAAAATGGATGTCTAGTTGTGACTCATTCATCAGGAGGAAAGTCCGTACAAAAAATACTTAAAACTGCATTTAAAGATTTAGAGGCATTTCCCAATAAAGCCATTGATATAATTAATTTCTTAAAAGAGGAGGCAGGTGGTTTTGAATCTAAATTTAGCTTTGGAAAACCTTTAATATATAACTTTCAATTTAGAAAAACACCTGATCAAAAAGTTTCTGAACTGTTTGGAAACGATTTGGATTCAAAATGGGCAAATATACTTTATGTAGGCCAGATACCAGAAAAAAATATTTTAAGAGTTGAAAGAAACAAAACCCTATTTAGCAATGTTAAAAAAATTCTTAATAAAACAAAGAATATTGAATTTGAGAATGAAATCTTCAAAATAAAAAAAATAAAATAATGAAAATTCTAATAATGGGTTTACCTGGAAGTGGAAAAACCTATCTCGCAAAAAGAATGCAACCTCTCCTAAATGCTGCATGGTATAACGCCGATATTGTAAGAGAGATGGCAAATGATTGGGATTTTTCACCACAAGGAAGAATTAGGCAAAGTCTAAGAATGAGAAATCTTGCTAATTTTGAAAAGGAACATGGGAGAATTGTTATTTGTGATTTTGTATGTCCTACTAAAGAAACAAAAGAAAATTTTGACCCAGATGTAACTATTTGGATGAATACAATTCAATCTGGCAGATATGAAGATACAAATAAGATGTTTGAAGAACCTACTAATGTAAGCTTTAAAATTACTGAAATGAATGATAATAATCACAAAATAATATCGAAACAAATTCTTAAAAATGTTTAATTGGAAGAAACCAACAGTTCAGATGCTTGGAAGGTGGCAACCTTGGCATCATGGCCATCAAGAACTTTTTAAAAGGTGTATTAAAAAAACTGGCCAAGTAATAATTCAAGTTAGAGATGTTGAAGGTGCCTCCGGAGGAGAAGATCAAGATGATAACCCATTTTCATGGGAAGCCGTATGTAACAATATTGAAGAAAATTTGAACAAAGATGGTTATANAAANGGNATTGATTATGAAATTATGCTAGTTCCAAATATTACTAATATTTCTTACGGAAGAGGCGTAGGTTATGTTTTTGAAGAAGAAGTATTCAATGAAGAAATATCTTCTATTAGTGCAACAAAAATAAGAGCTAAACTTAGAGACAAAGGAGAGTTGTAAAACTACTCAATCTTAAAAGTTAAACCTGCATTTTCTTCAAGTCTNTTTACTAATTTTTTACCCAATGAAGCTGCGGGAGTATATATACCGCCTGGTAAATCTAATGCTTCTTTTACAAGACATATTGCACTTTCAGTTATCATCTTTGAGGTTGATCCATAGCCCGGATCCATGTCGCCACATACTGAAGCTTTGTAAGTATTTTCATCNACATCAGCACAAAATAAAATATCATAACTTCCATTTTCTCTTTTTTCTCTTGAAGGCCCCTCTCCAGGCTTTGGTGCATCTTTACCACCGATAGGATTCGCACTTGCTATCATTTCTGAGGCTTTTTTGCCTTCGTCGCCTGGTCCAGTTACCCACATTTCGTTATAAATAAAATTTTCACCATAAATATGATTTAGTAACATATTAGATCTGTGAATATTTTTTGTATTGATAGGTGCCATAAAGAAAGGTGCTACCCAACTGTTTAATTCTTCATCAAATTTTGGTTTTGAATCATCTTCCTGTTGAATTCCTTGAAATCCTTCACATAAAGCATGGGGGTTAATTAACACATTCAGTAATTCAGGTTTTGATTTTAAAGATGAAATTGTAGCTCTCATAGATGCTGCAGTCCCTCCAGAAAATTCTCCATCCATAATTCGTACTCTTCCTCTAACTTTAGGAGCATACTTATTTAATTTTTCCATTACTTGATCTTGAACAAACATAACACCTAAATCAAAAGGAATACTATCAAATCCACATGAAAAGATTATTCTCGCGCCTGTTNACTGAGCATCTTTTGAATATTTTTCTATTATTTTATGCATCCACCCTGGTTCACCACACAGGTCAACATAATCCGTTCCTGAAGAAATGCATGTTTTAATGAGATTTTCTCCATAAAGCTGATAAGGACCAACAGTAGTTAAAACGCATTTAGTTTGTTGAATAAGATTATCAATTGAAGCCTGATTTTCACTTTCAACATNAATTATCTGAATATTTTTTGGAACATTTAATTCCTTTACTACAGTATCTAGCTTTGCCAAATCTCTTCCTGCAATTGCCCATGAAATATTACTATTATTAAGATACTTTTCTAAAACATATTCAAGAACAAGCTTACCAGTAAATCCTGAGGCTCCGTATATTACAAAATCATACTTTTTGTGATCATTCATATTTATATCCTATATAAAAATCTGTTCGAGGATTATAATATAGATAATCTTTATATATTTAATTAATACATGTTAAAAAAAATTTTTGAGTTTTTTAGAGTCTTAGGTGAGCTAAAGTATATTATTCCTCTTCTAAGATACAAATTTCCTGATCCTGATGATAATGCATCGTTGGCTCATGCATTTGAAGAGACAGTAAGAAAATTTGGTGACAATAATTTTATTTATTGTGAGGGACAAACCCTAACCTTTAATCAAGCAAATGAAGCCGCAAATATATTAGCTAATAAGCTCATTGAGGATGGGGTAATGCATAGTGATCGAGTTGTTCTGTTTATGGAGAATAGATCTGATTATGTTGTTAGTCTAATTGCGTTAAATAAAATTGGTGCCATAGGTGTTTTAATCAACACAAGTTTAACTGGAAAACCTTTAATTCATTGTATCAATTCATCAGATTCAAAAAAATGTATCGTTGGTGCTGAGTTAGCTTCCTCACTTGAAGGAGTCTTGGATGATATAAATATTAAAAATTCAAATATATATTGGGTAAAAGACGGTGATAAATTCACATGTCCAAATTGGGCTACAAACTTGATTGATATTCTTGATAAATCTAAAAACAAAAATTTACAAATAACAAATAAAGTAACTGCTAAAGATACAGCATTTTATATTTTTACATCAGGAACAACCGGTGTTCCTAAAGCAGCTTTGTTTCCAAATTCAAAAATTATTGCTGCTTCATCAAATATCGCAATAGGTGGTTATAGAATAGATGAAAATGACTGTATGTATAATTGTTTACCTTTATATCACTCTACAGGATTAATGTTAGGTCTTGCCGCATGTATACAAGTCGGTGCCGCAACACTTATCAGGAGAAAATTTTCTGCATCAGCTTTTTGGAAAGAGGCTAAAGAATTTAATACAACAGCTTTTGTTTATGTTGGAGAGCTATGCAGGTATTTGAGTTTTCAAGATCCATCAGATGAAGAAAAAAATAATCCTATATCGAAAATGGTTGGAAATGGTTTAAGACCTGATCTTTGGGATTCATTTAGAAATAGATTTAATGTTGAAAGAATTGTAGAGATATATGGTGCAAGCGAAGGAAATGCATTATTTATGAATCTTTTAAATAAAGATGAAACTATTGGCATGACGAATGCTCGTGTAGGTATTTTTGAATACGATGTTGCTGAAGATAAGCTTGTAAAAGATGTAAATGGAAATTATGTAGAAGTAGAAGAACATCAACCAGGACTTCTTCTTGTAGAAATTGGACCAAATGCTATTTATAACGGTTATACAGATAAGAGAGCTAGTGAAGAAAAANTTATTACTAATGTTTATGAAGATGGGGATCGCTGGTTTAANACTGGAGATCTGATAAAAACAATGGATGTGGGNTTTGCTCTNGGGAGAACNCATTATCAATTTGTAGATAGAGTCGGTGATACATTTAGATGGAAATCAGAAAATGTATCAACCAATGAGGTTGCAGAAATATTAAATTCATTTGAACAATTAAATATGGCAAATGTTTATGGCGTTAAAGTGCCAAAAAGTGAGGGTCGTGCTGGGATGGTTGCATTTAATTGTTTATTGGATGATTTTAATTGGGAAAATTTTTCTTCTTTTGTTACAGAAAAATTACCAAGTTATGCTCAACCAGTTTTTATTAGGATTATAGAAGAACTGGAGACAACTGGAACATTTAAATTAAAGAAAAATGATTTACGAGAAGAAGCCTATCATCTTGATAAAGTTAAAGGTGATCAAGTTTATATAAAAAAACCTGGTCAAAATAAATATGTTCCTCTTGAGGAAGATTATTATCAAATTATTGAATCTGGTAACGCTGGGTTTTAAATTTACTTAATATTGCTATCTATTAAAACTGCAATTAATAGCGCGGGTTCATTGCCATTGTTTACCCATGCATGATTCGTTCCTCTTTGAACGACTACGTCGAATGGTTTCANGTTAACTTCTTCCTCATCAAGTATTAAGGTTACATCACCTTTTAAAAGAATTATGTAATCAANNGTTTCGGTTTTATGCATAGCTGGATGCTTTGATGTGTCAACTCTATGATGAGCGGCACCAACTTTTTTAAATGCATCTGCAGCAATCTCTTGCATCATCTCATTTGGAACTCCTTCTGGCATTGGATTTATTTGAAAATATCTAAATTTAGTTCCTCCTTGTGGGGGAGACAAAATAATATCCTCATCAGCTCTGTCTATATTGTCTGTTGAGATTACTTCTAAGCCATCTGTATTCCATAGTTCAAATAACCCACCAACATCTTCGCCTATAGATCTTGCTGGCGGCCCATCAAGAGTAATAATTGATTTATTATTTTTATTATGTCCAGTTATTATTCTTCTCATATTATTTCCTAANTTGTTGTAATTTTTCTTTAACGTTGATAGCTCTGCTATCCATTTTTAAAGTATCCATATTTATCTCTTTCCTTTTTTTCATTTTTGATAATTTGCTAATTTGATTTTCTTTATTCATTTCTAAATAATCTAATACATTTATTACTTCATTTCTATTATTTGAAATGATCACCATATCGCAACCAGCNTCGAGTGCCATTTTTGTTTTATCGCAGCAGTTTTGATTTCCGGCTCCTTTCATACTCAAATCATCGCTGAAAATNACACCATCATAATTCAAGCTTTCTTTAAGAATGTTCTTTAACCATTTTTTTGAAAAACTTGGAATATTGCTATCAATATTTGAATATAAGATATGAGCACACATTATTGCGTCAAGTTTTTTACTAAGATGCTTGAATGGTTTGATGTCATTTTCAATTAACTCGTGTAAGTATCTAGAATCGATTGGAAGTTCTTTATGACTATCTGCTTTAACACCACCATGGCCTGGAAAGTGCTTTCCAGTAGATTTCATGCCAGCTTCATGCATTCCGTCTATATAAGATGATCCAAATTTAATAACTTCATTTGAGGTATTAGAAAACGAGCGATCTCCAATAACTTCTGAATCTACTGTCTCAACGTCTAACACTGGTGCAAAATTTATATCAACTCCAGATGCCATTAATTCATTCGATACTAGCCAGCCAACATCATTAAATATATTAATATCTTCTTCATCTTTTGCAAAATTTGCAAGTTGTTGCATTGATGGAATCTCGGTAAATTCATTTTTAAACCTTTGAACTCTTCCTCCCTCTTGATCAACAGCAATTATGATATTCTCTTTTATATTAAATACTTCATCTGTTAAATTTTTGAGTTGTGTAAAGGAATCAAAGTTTCTTGAGAATAGTATTAAACCTCCGACATGTTTGTTTGATATTATCTGTTTATCTTCTTCTGATAATTTCTTACCACTGATATCTAACATTACCTTTCCAAATAAATTTTTCATAAACTCTAATAATCGATAATAGTTTGTATAGAGAAGCCCCTTTCCTTAATTAGTTTTTCTCCACCAAGATCTATAAGATTTATTACACAAAGAATTAAAATATCAGAATTTTTAATATTAAAATTTTCTGTGAATAATTCGGCGCAGGCTATTGCAGTTCCTCCGGTAGCTACTAAATCATCAATAATTACAATTTTTTGATTAGTCTTTATTTTAGTGTTTTTCTGGATTTCTATTGAAGTACTTCCATATTCTAAATCAAAATCTTTTTTAAAGGTTTCATTTGGAAGTTTTCCAGGCTTTCTTGCAAGAACAAAAGGTAGTTTTAAATCTTTAGCAATACTTCCAGCAAAAATAAAACCCCTGCTTTCAATGCTTGCTATAATATCTGCATCAAATTCTTTAGTGATATTTGTTAATTCATCACAAGTTTTTATAAATGCCTTAGGAGTTTCTATTAAGCTAGTTATATCCCGAAATGTAATTCCTTTTATTGGGAAATCTCTGACTGTCCTTACATATTTTTTTAAATGAAGAGGATCCTTCATTAATTTTCTTTCCAATTTGGTTTCTTTTTTGTTAAAAAAGAATCAATGCCTTCTTTTGCATCTTCATTTAAAGCATTTTCTATCATTACTTTAGAAGTATATTCATATGCATCAGATAAGCTTAATTCGTATTGTCTATAAAATGCTTTTTTACCTATCTTTATTGTCATTGAAGATTTATCTGCAATCTTGGATGCTAATTCTATTACCGAAGATTCTAATTCACTATCATCAACATGATCATTTATTAAAGAAATCTTCTTCGCATATTCTGCATTAATCATATCGCCAGTTAAAAGCATTTTCATTGCTTCTTTTTTATTTACGTTTCTTGATAAAGCAACCATGGGTGTTGAACAAAATAAGCCGATATTTACTCCCGGAGTAGCAAATTTTGATGAATTAGAAGAAACTGCTAAATCACATGATGCAACCAATTGACATCCTGCTGCAGTAGCAATTCCGTTTATTTCTGCAATTACTGGCTTAGGACAATTCACTATCGACTGCATTAAAGCAGAGCATAAGTTAAAAAGTTTTTCATAAAATGATTTTCCTTTATCACTATTCTTTCTTGCCTCTGTTATTTCTTTGAGATTATGGCCAGAACAAAAGACATTTCCAGTAGCAGCAATGATAATAACTTTTGTATTTTTATCTTTGGCAGCAGTTTTAAATTCATTTAAAAGTTCTTGCATCATATTTTGAGATAAAGAGTTTTTATTTTTAGGATCATCTAAAGTAAGTTTTAAAATCCCTTTATCAAGAACTTCCTTTTTTAGAATATCTTTTTGTTTTAAATTCATAAGATTATTAAATGATAAATATTGCTAATAGTCCATTTTCAATTTTCAAGTATTTTTTTGGGGCATTCATCCATTATCACTGTAAGACCCGCATCAGTTCCTAATTTTGCAGCTTTTTCATCGATTAAATTCTCTTGGGTCCAAATAATCTTAACTTTAAGTTCAATTGCCTCTCGTGTTATATCAAATATAAATTCTTTAGCACGAAAAATATCAACCATATCTATTTTTTCTTTAATTGATTTAAGATTCGAATAGCACTTTTGTCCTAATATAAAGCTATTAGCTTCATTTGGATTTACGGGAAAAACTTTGTATCCTCGATCAATAAGAAATTTCATGACTTTATAGCTATCTCTAGAAGAATTTGAGCTTGCTCCTATTAATGCAATAGTTTTTACATCAATTAATATAGATCGTAAAAAATCTTTATTCACTTNACTCCCACTCAATATCAGAATGCCTCTGAAACTCTGCTATAGATAGTGCTTCAGAAAAGTGTGTCACATTTGTGTTATACGAATTATTTATATGCCCTTTCATAAACTTCTCGCAAATTTCCTTACTTTTTGCATGTTCTTTTCAAAGTCAACTTTTTTCATATTAGGTAATACCGAATAAAATCTTAAATACTTTGTTTTTAATCCTCCAGATTGAAATATTGATTTTTTCAATCTTCTGTAAGGAATATTATCAAAGAAAGAAAAGTTAAAATAACTTACCATTGGTCCACCATAAGTCATTGAAACAATACCGATTTTATTTTTCATTGCTCCAGCAACTGGATATCCATAATTCCCAAAAAACTTGCTGTCAGGTAGTAATGATTTNTATGAAAAGAACCAGGTTGGGTGAAGAACCCAATCAATCCAGTTTTCTAGAATTACATTCATTCTTAGATTGTGGCAAGCGCTCATTANAAACATTACATCAGAATTTTCAAGTCTTTTTCTGTAATCCATTACTAATTGTGGAGGAGGATTTATATCACTTCTGTAAAATGGTAATTGTTCTTCTTCATCAAANAAATTAATTAAATCTATNTCATGTCCAATTTTTTTTGCTTCTTCAATAAANGTATCTCTNACAGATGCATTNAATGAATCTTTAGTATTGNAGTGACCAAAAACTATNCAAATTTTCATATTATTCCCACTCAATNGTNGCNGGGGGTTTACTTGAAATATCGTAAACTACTCTGCTTACATCTTCTATTTCATTAACTATTCTATTAGAAACATGTTCTAAAAATTCATAGGGTAAATGTGCCCATCTAGCT
>NHJW02000017.1 GCA_002169625.2 Gammaproteobacteria bacterium TMED225 | reverse complement strand
TTAGATTATGACAAGCACTCATTAAAAACATTACGTCAGCATTTTCAAGTCTTTTTCTGTAATCCATTACTAATTGTGGAGGAGGATTTATATCACTTCTGTAAAATGGTAGTTGTTCTTCTTCATCAAACAAATTAATTAAATCTATCTCATGTCCAATTTTTTTTGCTTCTTCAATAAAAGTATCTCTCACAGATGCATTGAATGAATCTTTAGTATTGTAGTGACCAAAAACTATACAAATTTTCATATTATTCCCACTCAATAGTTACGTTACCTAAATAGTCAGTAAAATCAATACTTTAAAGGCTTCATAATTAGACTTTGTAACTTTTTTGTAACTTCTCGAGTGAAACAATCAACCAGCCACGCTTTTAAACATTTTCCCTGTTAAATTAAGAACAGCTTTTCTACTCATAAAGCCAGTAAAGAAATTTAAAATTCTATTGCTTCTGCCACATAAGACGTATTGTTTATCTTTTTCATAACCCTCAAGACATTCTAGGGCAACTTCATGTGAAGTTTGCATAGATATTCCAGATGCTGAGTTATCTCGTTTTTGATATCTTTCAGTTAGTTCCTCAGATTTTTCCGTAGCTACTCGGGCAAACTCTGATTCCGTTCCTCCAGGAAGAAGCGCCATAATTCTGATATTTTTATCTTGATACTCAAACCTTATGGCTTCAGAAAACATCAAAACGTATGCTTTTGAAGATGAATAGATACTTGCATATGGTATTGGTGCCAAAGAAGCCATAGAACCTACATTTATGATGCCACCACCACCTTGTTGAACCATATCAGGCAAATACAAATGGCAAAGATCTGTAAGCGTTAAAACATTTAGTTGCAACATCTCTGCGTAATCATCTCTGTCAAAACTAGTTAATTCTCCCCATCTGCCATATCCAGCATTGTTTATTAAAATATCTACAGATAAATTTTGCTCTTTTATTTTGTTATACAAAGCTTCAGCAGAACCTTGAATTGAAAGATCTTCCGGAAAAACATGTGCTTTTCCTCCAGATGCTTTAAATTTTTCAGCAAGTGAGTGCAATTTATCCTCAGATCTAGCAGTCAGGATAACTTCTGCACCTCGTTTATTTAATTCTTCAGCCAACGCAGAGCCTATTCCAGTCGATGCACCGGTGATTAGAACTTTTTTATCTTTATAAATACTCATGAATTTAGCTCCTCATAAATCAACATTTTACAAACTATAAACTACTCCCACTCAATTGTCGCTGGTGGTTTACTAGAAATATCGTATACAACTCGACTTACATCTTGTATTTCATTTACGATCCTGTTGGAAACATGTTCTAAGAAATCATATGGTAAATGTGCCCATCTTGCCGTCATGAAATCAACAGTTTCAATAGCCCTCAAACCAATTACCTCGGCGTATCTTCTTTCGTCTCCAACTACTCCAACTGACTTTACAGGTAGAAGAACAGCAAAAGCCTGGCTTACTTTGTCATATAATTTAGCTTTAATGAGTTCCTCTATAAAAATATGATCTGCTTCTTGTAGAATTTCTGTTTTATCTTTTGTAATTTCCCCAATTATTCTTACTCCAAGTCCGGGTCCTGGGAAAGGATGTCTTTCTATCATTTCTTTTGAAATACCTAACTCAATGCCCATTTTTCTTACTTCATCCTTGAATAAATCTCTTAAGGGTTCAATTAGTTCTAACTTCATTTCTTCTGGTAATCCGCCAACATTATGATGAGATTTGATCACTCTAGCTTCTTTTGATTCAGAGCCAGATGATTCTATAACATCAGGATATATTGTTCCTTGAGCTAAGTATTTAATATCTTTAAGTTTAATTGCCTCTGCATCGAAAACATCAATAAATGTTCTACCGATAATTTTTCTTTTTTGTTCAGGATCNTCNACATTCTTTAAATGTCTTAGAAAGACTTCCTTACTATCNGACTTNATTANATTTAAATTCATGTTATCTTTGAATGTTTGCATGACTTCATCTGCTTCCCCTTTTCTAAGTAAGCCATTATCAACAAATACGCATGTTAACTTCTTACCAATAGCTTTATGAAGTAATGCAGCTGTCACAGAGGAATCTACACCTCCTGATAAACCTAATAACACTTTATTTGTTTGAACTTTTTCTTTAATTTCCTGAATTCTTTGTGTAATTAAATCGCCCATTACCCATTCAGAACTGGCACCACATATTTCAAAAATAAAGTTATCTAATATTGTTTTTCCGTCTTCTGTATGTGTTACTTCTGGATGAAATTGAATAGCATATATAGGCAAATTAATATGTTCCATAGCTGATATAGGAGCAGTTTCGGTTGCAGCTATCAAATCAAATTCATCTGGTATATCTTGAACCTGATCGCCGTGACTCATCCAAACATTTATTTGCTTTTTTAAATTTTTAAATAAAACTGAATCCTTAACAATTGTAAGTTCTGAATGACCAAATTCCTTTTGATCTGATGAAATAACATGTCCTCCCATCTGTTCCGCAAGAGTTTGCATTCCGTAACAAATTCCAAGAATTGGAATNCCTAANTCAAAAACACNTTGAGGAAGCCTGGGTGTATAACTTTCAGTAACAGAATTTGGTCCACCCGATAAAATTATACCTTTTGGATTAAGATCAATTATTTTTGATTCATCAATATCCCANGGTAGNATTTCTGAGTAAACATTACTCTCTCTTATTCTNCTTGCAATTAATTGAGTATACTGGGATCCAAAATCCAAAACTAAAATAGTATCAATTTTTTTGTCTTCAACTGACAGTTTAGTCATAAGCTTATTAACTTCTTTGGTAATTAGGTGCCTCTTTNGTAATCATCACATCGTGAACATGACTTTCGGTCATGCCNGCATTTGTAATCTCAATAAACTCGCTATTTTNTTGCATNTCTTTAATNTTTTTACATCCTATATATCCCATNCATTGCCTTAAACCACCNTCAAGTTGATTAATTACATTNGCAACNAGTCCTTTATATGGGACNCTNCCTTCAATTCCCTCTGGAACTAATTTTTCTGATTCAANATCCTCTTGAAGATATCNATTAGCATCATCTCTTTCAGTCATTGCTCCAATTGAACCCATGCCTCTATAAATTTTAAAACTTCTTCCCTGAAAAAGCTCAACCTTACCTGGAGCCTCTTCAGTACCAGCAAATAGACCGCCTAACATAACCGAATCTGCACCTGCTGCTATTGCCTTGGCGATATCACCTGAAAATCTCATTCCTCCATCAGCAATAATATTTACATTTGAATNTTTAAGAGCTTTTTTTATTTCAAGAATAGCAGTAATTTGAGGAACTCCAATACCAGCAATAATCCTTGTTGTGCATATAGATCCAGGTCCCATACCAACTTTTACAGCATCTACACCTGCTTTGGCTANCTCAANGGCACCTTCNGCAGTGGCAATATTTCCNCCAATAATATCAATATCTTTNNATTTATTNTTGATATCTTTGATTGTCTTAATAACATTTTGTGAATGTCCATGAGCACTATCAATTACATAAACATCAACACCAGCATTAAATAATGCTTCAGCTCTTTCTAAAGTATCTTCGCCAGTGCCAAGAGCAGCAGCCACGCGAAGTCTACCTGAAGAATCTTTAGTAGCATTTGGATATTGTGCAGATTTTTCGATATCTTTCATTGTAACTAATCCAGATAAATCTTTATTTTCATTGAGAACTAATACTTTCTCTATTCTATTGGTATACATTAATTGCATAACATCTTCTTGAGT
Organism: Gammaproteobacteria bacterium TMED225; assembly: GCA_002169625.2. Classification (GTDB taxonomy): domain Bacteria; phylum Pseudomonadota; class Gammaproteobacteria; order Magnimaribacterales; family D2472; genus SAR86A. The sequence continues at coordinate 4,302 of NHJW02000017.1, read as the reverse complement.
AAATCCTTCTTCAACAGTTATTAATTTGTCAAAAGATGTCATTATTGAAGAAACATTAGCCTCCATATTTTCTGCATATCTAAAATCTCTACTTGTAACAATACCTTTAAGTTTCCCCTCATCTACAACAGGCATGCCAGAAATACTTAACTCACTTGTTAATTGTTTTANNTCNCNNATNGATTNNTTTGAATTNATNGTNACAGGATCTCTTACAATGCCGCTTTCATATTTTTTAACTATTTTGACTTCTTGGGCTTGTTCTTCAATAGAATTATTTTTATGAATTACACCAATACCTCCTGCCTCTGCCAAAGAGATAGCCATTCTTGATTCTGTAACAGTGTCCATTGCTGCTGATAATAGCGGCATTTGAAGAGATATATTTTTAGTTAGATTTGATTCGATGTTTGCTTCACTTGGAAGGAAGTCGCTGTATTTTGGTAAAAGTAATACGTCATCGAACGTTAACGCTTTATATTTTAATTTTTCCATGAGAGATTATAACTAAACAAAAAAAGAAAAAAAAGACTGAAAATAAAACTGACAATAGTTTTATTATTTAAATAAGGTCTTTTATATTTGAAATTAAGTTATTTAATTCTGGTTTATTTTCTTTTATTTCTTCTAAAGAAAGGCCTTCAAGCTCATGAGGAAATACCAGCCACTGATCGGTTTTATGAAGAAAAAAATCAGGCTTTATGTCTGTTTGACTATGTTTAGGCTTGTAATATGGAGTAGCAACTTTTATTTCAGGTGTATTTTTCTTACATGCCAACTTTAAATCCTTAATGATCTGTGTGATTGAATTCCCAGTATCATGCACATCATCAACTATAAGAAGCCTATCTTCAGATTGGAGTTGCCTTATTACGTAATTTAATCCATAAACTTGAACATTTTCTTTACGCTCATTAATTCCTGAATAATAAGAAGTTCTGATAGCAACATGATCTGACTTAATCCCTAAAACGCTTAGAAATTCTTGAACAGCAATGCCTACTGGAGCACCACCTCTCCAAACACCAATAATATAGTTAGGTTTAAAACCACTTTCATAGACTTTCCACGCCAAATGGAATGAATCCTTGAGCAAGTCTTCCGATTTAATATATAACTTTTCCATAAAATACAATTATATGATTTTTATAATCATAAAATACAAATTATAGCTCGATTTAATTAATCAGAAATCGTAACTAATTCTTGCCATCATTTGTCTTGGTGGGATAAGTTCTATACCTGTTGCAGCAACACCAAATACATCAGTCATGCTTGAATTTACTCCATTTTCATCTGTCGCATTAAGAAGAATGATATCTAAACCAAGGTCATTTTGAAAATCCAAACCAACAGATAGGTTAAAAATTTGATACTCGGGAACAATATCTACAAATTGATTATTTGAGACACGTTGCATAAACTCACCCCTTCTAACAAATTGCAAAATAGCAGTAAGAGTATTACCTGAATCAAGATAAGTTTCGTATGTCATAGTTGCATCTGCCATAAAATCAGGTGTTTTAGCTAAATCATTACCATTCACATTTTCTCTAAGTGCATATCTTTCTGCTTCAAATCCAAAGAAATACTGATATCCTTTAACATTATCTAAAACTTCATAGTCAGAAGTGACTTCACTATCGATAAATGCAAGATTCATGTCAAAGGTGAGAGAATCTGAAATTAACGCAGTGAATTCAATTTCAACTCCTTCGATTTCAGATTCAGGAATGTTAGCAACACCTCCTCTATAAGGATCTGGATCTGTGGCTTGAAACTGTAAATTTTCATAATCATATGAAAACATTGCTATGTTTGCTCTAGCTTTACCATCAAAAAAGTCTGTTTTGATTCCAAATTCCATAGACTCTAAAGTTTCTGCTTCATATGCTCTAAATACCATGGGGTCAACTAAAACTGAATCAAATCTAAAATCATTTAAAAGTTCTTCTTGAGTGCTGAAACCATATGTTAAATTTGTTCCACCAGGTTTTGAACCAACTGTAAATGACGCGTAACCCATTGTTGAATCATTAAAATCGTATTCTAGGGCAATCTTCCCAGTAGTTTCATCTGAACTTCCTTCCAGATTATCACACACACTAGTAAAAAAGTTTTTAACACAGCTTTCAACTTCATCCTCATTAAACCTTAGGCCACTAATTAATCTCATTTGATCTGAGAAACTATATGTAGTCTGTCCATATATTGAGAAAGATTCTCTAGTTGGGTATGCATCTGAAACAAAATCAAATTCAAAAAAGAACCATGGGTCAGGTCCATTAACATCGTAACAATAGCTTGGATTAGCAAAAGATTCTCTACAATCATAAATAAGTTCGCCATTGTTATCATCAGCACCTGTCTCGTCTACATATCCACGAATATGATTTTCTATCTCTTGTTTCATATAAAATGCTCCAACAGTCCAGTCTAATTTTCCATTAAGAAGAGGTTCATTAGATATAAGATTTACTTCAAGAGTTGTTGAGTCAACTAATGAGGTTTCTGGATTAAATTCTGCTTGAGGATATGTTACTCCTGCAAAGCCAGGTATCGAAAATATAAGCTGTCTATCGAATGAATGTCTATCATTATCTCTAACAACTAAAATATCATCTTCCTGAACACTAGCCATCACTTTAAGATTAGCAAATCCAAGATCTGATTCATAAGTAATAGCAAAAACTTTTGAACTCAATTCTTGTTTAGACATTGTGTCTTGATTTAATTCTCTGGGATCTGGTGCAAGATAATCGTCGATACCCTTCATGGCAGCTCCATTTCTATCAGAATCAAAATATTGTGCAAAAAATCTAAGTGAAGAGGTATCACTTAATTCCATGATCCAATCACTTCTTAAACTTATGCTATTGGCATCATCTAATTCTTGACGAAGCTGAATATTCTCACTAAATCCGTCTCTTCGAACGGAAGAAAAAGAAAATCTTGTTGCAAGAGTATCAGATATTGGGAAATTAGTTGAAGAACTTACTTTCAAAAGACCATAGTCACCTGAAGTTACTTGCACTTTAGAGCTAAGAGAATCTGTTGATGGTTTTTTGCTAATAACATTTATTGCTCCACCAGTAGAGTTTTGACCAAATAATGTTCCTTGAGGACCTCTTAAAACCTCAATACGCTCAACATCTAAGAAATCTGTTTGGAGAGAAAAAGGTGATGCTATAAATATGCCATCCATATGATAGGCAACTGACGGTGCAGCAATCGCGTTTTGATTTGTTTCAAAGCCAACACCTCTTATAGAAATTACTGTTTTATAACCTTCATTCTTTGCAACTGTGACCCCTGGAACAACTGCAGTGAGGTCAACAAAAGATGTAATATTTTTTGCCTCAATTTCATTTTCCGTTATAGCTGTAACAGCTTGTGAGACATCTTGAAGACTTTCATCTCTTTTTTCAGCAGTAACAATTACTTCTTCAAAAACCTGTTCTTCTTCTTGAGAATTCAAGTTGATATTAAATAAAAAAACGAACGTTAATAGATAAATGTTAGTGTAGCCAAGTATTCTTAATTTCATGTTTAGATCCCCATCTAATAAATGTATATAAATAATTTATGCAATTAGCATGCCGAAAATCATATCATATTGTTTGATTACAAAAATAATTATTTAACTAAAAAAGAATTAAATAATTGTATACTTTGATTTTACATTCAAAATAAATTTATGAAACAAACTTTAGAGCTAATATTTAAACTTAACGATAATAATACCACCATAAGAAGAGAATTATTAGCAGGTTTTACAACGTTTATAACCATGGCATACATTATATTTGTTAATCCTCAGATGATGGCTGCAAGCGGTATGGATCAAGGTGCGATTTTTGTTGGGACTTGTCTAGCTGCAGCTGTTGCATGTTTTGTAATGGGTTTCTTTGCTAATTGGCCAATTGGACTTGCACCAGGAATGGGCTTGAATGCATTCTTTACTTACACGGTAGTTGGAGAAATGGGTTATTCTTGGGAAGTTGCTCTAGGTGCTGTATTTTTAGCTGGAATATTATTCTTTATCATGAGCATTACAAATTTAAGACGATGGATGATTAATAGCATTCCTTTTAATTTACGCATTGCTATGGGTTCAGGTGTTGGTCTATTTATCGGGTTTATTGGTTTAAAAAGTGGTGGAATAATTGTAAATAATGATGCGACATTGTTAGGTTTAGGTGATTTTTCAAAAATGGAAACCTTTTTAGCAGCTATTGGCTTTCTTTTTATTTCAGTTTTGTCTTCTCGTAAAATTCCAGGTGCAATTATTATTGGAATTCT
>NHJW02000016.1 GCA_002169625.2 Gammaproteobacteria bacterium TMED225 | reverse complement strand
GATCTCGCCAATGAAATTCATTTCGCCAATAATTTGTCAGTTCTTTTAAGAAATTAAGATCTGTTCCATGAGACCATTTATGATTTACTTCATCAGGCCATCTAGTTAGATCAATTTTTTGATGTAAAAGATCAATATCCTTTTCAGGAACATTAATCATGAATTTTTCAATGTTTTCCATAATAATTTATTTAGTTTAATTTATATCACACCTTAAATATATTGAAGTAAAATATCTTTTAAAAAATCTTATGTTTGAGAATATAGAAACATTTCTAAGTAATAACAACGAATTAGCATGGATTGCTATATTCATGTTTGCATTTATGGAGTCTTTTATTCTTTCAGGAATCGTAGTTTCTAGCGCAATATTATTTACAGTCTGTATTTTTGTATACAACATGGGTATATTGCCACTTCATTTTATTGTCTTAATTGCTATGCTCGGTTCCCACATTGGTGACATGTCAGGCTTTTTATTTGGCAAAACAGTTGGACCAAGTCTGTTATCAACCAAATTTATTTCTAAAAGAGAAAAAGCTATAAAAAGGGCACAAAAATTTCTTGAAAAAACAGGCCAATACACTGTTATCTTAGGAAGATTTGTTCCGGCAATAAGAGCAATTGTTCCATTTTTACTTGGTATTTCTGAGTTAAAAACGTTAAGATTTTATTTGGCTGATCTTGTTGCATGTTTATGCTGGGGTATTGCGCTAGGTTTTTTAGTAACAGGTATTGGTTCTATATTAGGATAAACTTATGTTGAGTGTTTTTATATTAGTAGTAAGTTCAATAGCGGTTCTTTACTTATTGTTTCAATTAATTAGAGCAAGTAGACAAGGAAGATTTTTACAAACATTGAGAGATCTATTGATTGTTCTTTTAGCTATCATCATGACAGCAGCTATTTTTTATATAGGCTTTAGATTCTTTAGAACATTTTAATAAAAATAATGTCTTCCACTTTATTTGAAAAGATAATAAATAGAGAAATTCCTTCAGATATTTTGTATGAGGATGATCTGTCATTTGTAATAAAGGATATTAATCCTCAGGCACCAACCCATCTTCTTATAATTCCTAAAAAAGTAATACCTAAGTTATCTGATGCATCGGAAGATGATCAAATGATTTTAGGACATCTAATGCTTGTTGCTGGGAAAATAGCTGATCAATTAGGCTTAGACGAAACTTTTAGATTAGTAGTAAATAACGGAGCTAAAGCTGGACAGAGCGTTTTTCATCTTCATCTTCATTTATTATCTGGAAGGTTATTAAATTGGCCTCCAGGTTAAAAATAAATATAAGCACCAATACCAAGGGCAAGTATTATTATTCCAATAACAATTGCGAAAAATGATGCATATTTAACTGTGCTCTTATCATCCATAATCTTCTTTAAAAATATAACATAATATTCGCATAATTTAGGAGTTTTATAAGATAGAATGTAAATAAAATTACACTTAATGAACGAATCAAATAAATTCAAGCTTTCAAAAGAAGTAAAATCATGGATTGCATATGATGCAGGTAACTCTGCATTTGCAACTACTGTGCTTGCGGCATTTTTTCCTTTATTTTTTTCAAGTTATTGGGCTGGAAATGTAGATGAAATTACATCAACAAAATATTTTACTGCAAGCTTAACAGTAATTAATTTAATTATATTGATAGGAATGCCGATAATAGGGGCTTTGTCTGACGTAAAAAATCTTTCAAAAACTTTTTTTTCAATTTTTTCTTTTTTAGGTGCTTTGTTTGTTGTCTCTTTTTATTTTGTTGGTCAAAATGAATGGCTTATGGCAATGATTTTATATGGCATTGCACTTTTTTGTTTCTCTGCATCAATAGTTTTATATGACAAAATATTAATTTATATCTCATCTGCTCAAAACGTAAGTAAGATTTCTGGATTTGGATATGCAGTTGGATATCTGGGCGGCGGCATACTTTTTGTTCTCAATGCTTTCATGGTAATGAATCCTAATTTCTTCGGTCTTGCAGACAATGTTGCTGCAATTAAGTGGTCTTTTGTAACTGTTGGTGTTTGGTGGGGTATTTTCACACTTCCTTTATTGTTAAATTATAAACAGCCATTAATTGATGAGGGCAATCTTACAGATGCATTTGGTCAAATATATAAAACCTTAATAGATATTACACATCAAAAAAATGTTGTTTTGTTTTTAATTGCGTTTTTTTTATATATTGATGGTGTTCATACAGTAATCTTTTTGGCTTCAATGTTTGCAAATGGAATTGGTATTGGACAAGAATCAATAATTACAGCTTTAATATTAGTTCAATTTGTTGCAGTGCCTGCAACACTTATTTGGAGTTATGTTGCAAACTCATATGGAGATAAAACAGTTATTTATATAACTATTTTTATTTACATAGGTGTAATCATATATTCAATGAGTTTAAGTAATGCCTTTGAATTTTATATTATGGCTGCACTGGTAGGCTCAGTTCAAGGAGGTATTCAGGCATCTTCTAGAAGCCTNTTTGCAAAAATTATTACCAAAGAAAAGTCTGGTGAGTTTTTTGGATTTTACAATACTTTTGGAAGAGCGGGCTCAGTTTTAGGTCCTTTGTTAGTAAATGTATTCCTTGTCTTATTTAATGATTTAAAGATAGCCTTAATTCCTCTTATAATTCTGTTCATACTTGGTGCAATTATCTTAAAATTTGTTGATGAAAATAATGAAATTGTTTAGCAAAAAATCAATAATTTTTTATAGCATATTAGGAGCAATTACAGCGTTTATAATCGCTCCATTTATTAGAAATATGATGGATTTTTCTAATNGCATAGAATTATTAATAACTACATTAATTATTATTCCGATGTATGCTGTGATAACTAGACTAGTTAAGAAATACCTTTAATTATTATTTTTAAGAGTTTCAAATAATAATTTCGGCTTATCTGTAATAATTCCATCTACATCTAACTCAATTAAATACTTAAATGTTTTGATGTCATTAATAGTCCAAACCATAACTTTTAATCCTTTTGATTTTACAAAATCAACAAATCTTTTTGATATAACCTTTATTCCATAGTATTTCATCGGCACCTGTAAGCAATCCCCATTAATCTTCGCTTTATAAAGACCATAACTTGATAGAATTGTTTTAAAAACCTCTACAGGCCCCATAGAAATACATAAGTCTGGAAATTTTAATCTAACTTCATCAAGCCTTTTACTGTTAAAGCTAGCAATACAAACTCTATCAAATGAATTTGTTTTCTTTATGACATCTAATGCTGGGATAACAACTTCATCAGTCTTAAAGTCAATTTGAAAAGAAGTATAAGGAAATTTATTTAATACATCTTCCAACCTTGGAATTTCATGATTGCCAAAGATTTTAATTTCATCAATTTCTTCACTTTTTAAGGAATCAAATTTTTTTGGTATATTTGCAATTCTTTTCAAATCATCATCATGAAATATATACGGAATACCATCTAATGAAACCTGCACATCTGTTTCAATGAAATCACACCCTAAGGCAATAGAATATTCAAATGATTCTAATGTATTTTCTGGAGACTCATCAGCACCACCCCTGTGAGCGAGAACTGTAAGACCTTTATAATTTAGATAAGTCTTCATTGGTCGATATAGTATACATATAATGTAAAATATACTCGTAACATTATAACTTCATATTTTTGCGTGAGTAAATTCGATTCAATAAGACCTTATCATGACAATGAGGTAAATGATGTATTGATGAAACTATCAAATAATAGAAGGTTTCTAAAAATGTTATTTGCAACTGGTAAATTTAATAAGATCAAATATCTACCATTTTCAAGGAAAATCCTAAGCTTATTTCTCAGCAGCAAAGTTAAAAATATTTGTGACATAAAGTCTTATCAAAACTTGTTCGAAAGTATAGTTGAAAATGTTGTTGAGAACTCTATTAATGAATTTAAAGTAAAAGGCATCGATAATATTGATCCAAAAAAAGGATATTTATTCATATCAAATCATAGAGATATCACTTTAGATTCTGCATTACTTAACTTAACACTTCATAAAAATAATCTTCAAACTACATACAATGCTGTTGGCAACAATTTATTAAGTGAATCATGGGCTTCTGATTTAATGAGATTAAATAAAAGTTTTATTATAGACAGAAGTGATAAATCTAAAAAAGATATTTATAAAAGCCTGAATCTTGCATCTCAATTTATATTTAAAACCATAAAAGATAACAATGAATCTATTTGGATTGCACAAAGACAGGGAAGGTCTAAGGATGGTAATGACTATACTGACCCATCTGTAATTAAAATGATTCATTTGAATGCAAGAAAAAAATTATCAATCAATGACTATCTAAATAGTTTAAATGTAATACCAGTTTCAATTTCTTATGAGAGGGATCCAAACGATATACTAAAAGCAACAGAGTTATATTTAACTGATTTAAATCAACAATATCAAAAGGATCGTAAAGAAGATATGAAAAGTATCTTTGAAGGAATAAGTGGTCAAAAAGGCAATGTATATTTAAATATAGGTAAAGTTATAGATTTTGAAACAGATTCATATGAGAATTGCTCAGAACAAATAACTACTCAAATAAAAAATCTGTATAAATTACATGCGACAAATTATGCCGCTGCAATCATACAAGGAAATGAAGTTTTTAATATGCCTTACAAAGTAACAGAAATTGATGAAGCGATACAATTCCTTAAAAATAAAATGAAAATAATCCCAGAAGAAATACATTCATATCTTCTAAATCAATACAGTAAACCAGTTTTATAATATTGATAGATATAAAACATGAGGAAACTTTATGCATGAATATTTATTAGTAACACTAGTAGTCTTACATTTAGCTTTAATATCTATTGGAAGCTATAGAAACTTTAAAAAATAAATTTAGTATTGTTTTGTAACATTTGATGCACATATTCAGTGCAAAAAAAAGAGGAGAGTCATTTGCATAACTCTCCTCTAAAAATTTAATATTTAGACTTAATACTGGGGGAGCACTATGATAGTCATGTTATTAAATTATTTAAACTCAGGATAAGCTTCAATGCCTACCTCAGTAACATCAAGACCCATGTCTTGTTCTTCGTCAGTTGCTCTAATTGGCATAAATGTATTTATCACCATAGTAGTTAGGTAACTCATTATAAATGTGAAACCAGCTATAGCTGCAACACCGATAAGCTGTGTGACAAATGATGCTCCACCTGTAACAGATACAGCTAATACACCAAATATACCTACAGTTCCGTGAGCTGAAATAGCACCAACTGGATCATCAATTCCGCTTTTCTCTAAATATAAAATAGAGAAATAAACAATTGCTCCACCAATAGCTCCGACTAATACGGCCGCGCCACCTGATGGGCTTAATGGATCTGCTGTTATAGCTACTAATCCTGCGATAGCTCCATTCATAGCCATTGTTACGTCCATTTTACCTGTGAAAGCAAGGCTTAATAATAAAGCAGCAACAACACCACCAGCAGCAGCCATATTAGTATTTAAAAATACTTGACTGACAGCAATAGCACTGCCTTCACTTGCTACAGCAAGCTCAGAACCGCCATTAAAACCAAACCATCCTAACCATAGAATCCATACACCTAATGCTGCCATTGGTATATTTGAACCTGGCATTGGGTTTACAGAACCATCATATCCATATTTACCTTTTCTTGGGCCTAATATTGTTACAACAGCTAAAGCAGCAGCAGCACCACAAAGGTGAACTGTTCCTGATCCAGCATAGTCTGAGTATCCCATTCCACTAAGGAAGCCTCCGCCCCAGTTCCAATAACCTTGAATAGGATATATAAAACCAGTTAACACAATTGCAAATATAAAAAATGGTAATAATTTCATTCTACCTGCTATAGCACCAGAAACAATTGACATTGCCGTAGCTACAAAGACTACTTGGAAAAAGAAGTCAGCTTGTTGAGAATAGTCCATACCATATGGCATTCCAATATCTTCATTAGGTAAAGTTGTTGCTAAACCTAAAGATGTTCCTATTGAAGGGATTACACCCTCGATCATTGCACCTGAAGGGTACATGAGCACAAAACCACAAACCAAATACATAATACATGCGATTGAGTATAGGCCTAAGTTTTTAGTTACGATTTCAGATACATCTTTCTTTTGCACCATTCCAGCTTCAAGCATGGTAAATCCAGCTGCCATCCACATAACTAGTGCACCAGCCATTACAGCGTAGAATGTATCTAATGCAAATTTAATTTCTTCCATATTATTTAACTCCTTTTTATTTAAACAGCATCAGAACCGGTTTCTCCAGTTCTGATTCTCATTACTTGATCAATACTTGTTACAAAAATTTTCCCGTCGCCAATTTTCCCAGTGTTAGCGCTTTTAGCAATAACATCTATTACAGTTTCTGATGTNTCATCATCAACCAGAATATCTAGTTTAATTTTTGGTAGGGTATCTACAGCATATTCAGCACCTCTATACATTTCTGTATGGCCCTTTTGTCTGCCGTAACCTTTAACTTCTGTGATAGTCAGACCTTCAATTCCTGCATCAACTAGAGATTCTCTAACTTCTTGAAGTTTGAAAGGTTTAATTATCGCTGTAACAAGTTTCATAAGTTTATAAGCTTGCTGAGATTGAAAATACTAATGCGTCTTCATCACCACCGTATCCCTCATCAGTAAAATCTGAGTAGGTAAGACCACAGTCATAAGAACCACANGTGAAACCATATGAGATACCAAAGTTATCTCCCATATCATCATANNNACCATATGAAACTCCNACTGGNCCAATGCCATAAGAAANTTCAGTATAATCTGGNNNNCCNTCTTGNCCCATTGCAAATGTTANGCCAAGNTCACCCATGCTTAATCCAANNACAATTTCTTCGAAATCAAGACCATCTNNNTTNNCAGGATAGTCAAAAGNAACNTAACCTAAATCTACNCCAATTCCACCCATCTCNAANCCATATCCAAANTAATAGTCAAATTCNGCNCCNTTACCGCTTCCAGTACTATCATTNAAATTAACNTTNGNNCCCCAAATTCCTGCATAAAAACCANTATCAGANTCATAATCAAANCCACCTGATACNGCAATTCCATCGGATTGAGTCATTCCTCTCCATATATAGTCAGATGCAATACTGACATTAGCACTAACTGATGCAAATGAAGGCAATGAAATCATTGTTAATAAAAGTAATAATTTTTTCATTTGTTTCTCCTTTTAAATTAAAAAATCTATACGTATTGTTATATGCAATTAACATGCCAAAATGTGTATATTATTTTTTTATTCATAAAATAGTTATAATTTAAGGAAATTTGGAGTATTTATGGATCTTAAAAATAAAATAGCACTGGTCACAGGTGGTGCATCGGGTCTTGGTCAGGCTACTGTTGAGGCATTTGTTAGAAAAGAGGCAAAAGTAGTAATACTAGACATCAATGAAGATAAAGCTAATGAAATAATAAATAATCTTGGTAATGATAATGTTATGTTCATTTCAACTGATATTATGAAAGAAGAACCAGTTGTAGATGCAATAAATAGCATAAAAGATAATTTTGGAGGCCTTCATATAGCTGTAAATTGTGCTGGCACAGGATATCCAGGAAGAATTTTAGGTAAAGAAGCGCCACATCCTCTAGATGCTTTCAAATTCATTATTAATTTAAATCTTGTAGGAACATTTAATGTAATGAGAATCGCTGCTGATTTAATGGATAAAAATGACCCTGATGAAAAGGGTGAAAAGGGAGTAATTATAAATACAGCGTCAATTGCAGGGATTGAAGGCCAGATAGGTCAATCAGCTTATAGTGCATCTAAAGCAGGAGTTATTGGATTAACTTTAACTGCTGCTAGAGATCTTGCAAGACATGCATTGAGAGTTTGTACAATTGCTCCAGGTATTTTTGACACACCTTTAATGCAATTAGCACCCGATAAAGTGCGAGAACCTCTTCTTGAATCTACTCAATTTCCTCACCGTTTTGGTAAGCCAGAAGAGTTTGCTGATCTAGCTGTTCACATAGTTGAGAACTCATATCTAAATGGTGAAACCATTAGATTGGACTCAGGAATGAGGATGAAACCAAGGTGATTTACTGAACTGCTACCCAATATGTCATTGCTATAACTGCAACTATTATTAAAAATAGTATAACTCTAGCATCACTTTTGCTATCAAGATTTGATTCATCAGAATCATAATATTTATCGTATTCATCTTTCATATTTACTCTCCATGGTCTATTACCACTCTTCCAATTTGATTTCCTTTAAGTATTTTCTCAATTTCAGGACCAATATTACCAATTTTAACATTTTTAGTTTGCTTACTAAGATCGATAAACCATTCATCTGATAGTAAATCCCATAGTTCAGACTTAAGATCAATAGAAGATTCTGCTGAGTCAATACCAGATAGTTGAATTCCTCTTAATATAAAAGGAAAAACGGATGAGGTAAACATCATACCTCCAACATTTCCACAACAAGTTACTACACCATTATTAGATATCATAGATAAAATCTTCGCCAAAATATCACCACCAACTGTATCAACTGCTCCGCAATATATTCCTTTATCAAGAGCTTTTGCAGGTTCTGACATAAATTCTTCTCTAGATATTATTTTACTTGCTCCCATATTATTTAGTAGTTCAACTTCATTTGGTTTTCCAGTTATTGCATGAACCTCAAAATTTAATTTAGATAATAAACCAACTGCCACAGAACCAACTCCGCCAGTAGAACCTGATACTAATACTGGTAAATCATTATTTATACTTGAATCCATTATTTTTTTCACAGATGCAGCAGCTGTTAAACCTGCAGTTCCATAGCTCATAGCATGTTGATGAGATAAATTCTTTGGTGATTTTAAAACCCAATCTTCAGGTAAATGAACAATTTCACCAAAACCACCAAATTCTGCCATTCCAATTTTGTAGCCAGTTGCAATAACTTTATCGCCAGCTGAAAACTTTTCAGAGGAACACTCTATAATCTCACCAGAAATATCTATTCCAGGAACAAAAGGATATGATCGAACTACGCCTTTCGCACCAGATGCTGCCAGAGCATCCTTATAATTTAGTGAAGACTTGTGAACTTTAATGAGCGCTTTTCCATTTTCCAGTTGAGGTACATCTAGATCTTTTAGCACACCACTAAACTTACCTTCATTTTCTTCAACAACATAAGCTTTGTATTTCATATTTATTTTTCAGATAAATACTTTTCAGCATCTAGAGCAGCCATACATCCAAAGCCAGCTGAAGTTACAGCTTGTCTATAAATTTGATCTGATACATCACCAGCTGCAAAAACTCCATCAACTGAAGAAGTTGTAACAGAACCGTTAAGCCCAGATTTAATTATGATATAACCATTATCCATATCTAGCTGACCATCAAATATTTCAGTATTGGGTTTATGTCCTATAGCAATAAAAACGCCCATCACATTTTTAGAAATCTCATTACCTTGATTATCTAATTTAATTCCAGTAACTCCCATATCATTTCCAACCACTTCTTTGAGTTGGGAATCCCATATAATTTCAACTTTTCCTTTTTTCTCCTCAGCAAAAACTCTATCTTGAAGTATCTTTTCAGCTCTCAATTCATCTCGTCTATGAACTAAATAAACTTTAGAGCATATTCTTGAAAGATAAAGAGCTTCTTCCACAGCAGTATTACCCCCACCAATAACTGCAACTTCTTGATCTTTATAAAAAAACCCATCACAAGTAGCACATGCTGAAACTCCTTTTCCTAAATACTTTTTTTCAGAAGGCAATCCTAAATACATAGCGCTTGCGCCTGTTGCGATGATTAATGAATCACATGTGTATTCAGAAGTACCCATTAATTTAAATGGTTTATCTGATAAATCTACAGCATTTATATGATCATTAATAATTTCTACATCAAATTGTTGTGCATGTTTTTTCATTCTGTCCATAAGTTCAGGACCTTGAAGCCCATCACTATCTCCAGGCCAATTTTCAACGTCAGTAGTTGTAGTTAATTGACCTCCTTCTTGTAATCCAGCAATTATGATTGGGCTTAAGCCGGCTCTAGCAGCATATATACTAGCTGCATATCCTGCAGGCCCCGAACCAAGAATTATTAATTTGTTATGATTATCAGACATTACGGAAATTATAATTGAATATAAAGAAATTGTTACGGTTTATGCCTATAATTACAACAATAATTAAATTTACTAAATAAATGCCACCATATATAAAGAATACTCTTTTAAATTTTTTTAGTTTTTTCCTCATAGCCTTTTCGCTATATATATTTATATCTTTAGTTTCATATGATGTTTCTGACTCTGGATTTTTCAATAAAAATTCATCAACATCAATACAAAATCTTGGAGGACCATTAGGGGCTTCAATTTCTGATTTTTTATATACTCTTATTGGTTACGGTGGATATATAGTTTTATTAATTGGATGCGTTTGGTCAATTCAGATTCTTTTCTATGAGGATCCATATAATTCTGCAATNAAAGTCCTTGTNAGAATAGCAAGCTCTATTTTTTTTGTTATTTGTTTTTGTTCAATTGGCGATTTTTATATTGGAAATAATTTTGGTGGCGTTGTTGGTAATAGTATTTTAAATAATATTTCCTCAATATTTGGTAATNTAGGATCTTTGATNTTTTTAATCATTCTACTAATACCAGCNTCATCGCTTTCATTTAATTTTTCTTGGTTAGAAAAACTAGATCAATTTGGGAAATTNTTAATATTAACGGGAAGTTATTCCTTTAGTTTTTTCAAAACATTTTTATCAAAATTAAAAAAGACTTTGTTAGTCTTGGTATCAAAATCCAAAGAATTAATATCAGTGATGCAAAAGAGTTCTTCAAAGAAAAAAATTTCCACTCTAAAAACTAAGCCTTCAATTGAGCCAAAAATTAAAGAAGATTCTGCAGAGGATCTAAAACAAGCTGACTTACCAATAGAAAGTAAAGTTCCTTTAAAAGAGGTTCCAAAAAAAGAAACTGAAGAAGAAACTGATATAAAAAAAGAAAAAACGATAATGCCAAGTACTGAATTATTAGACAGAGCTCTTGATGATGGCAGCTCGTTGTCAGAATCAGAATTAAATCAAATAGCTTCTTTATTAGAAACAAAACTAGAAGAATTTGGTATTGAAGCCACTGTTGAATCTGTTTTGCCTGGACCTGTGGTGACAAGATTTGAAATTCAACCAGCTCCAGGGACTAAAGCCAGTAAAATTACTAATATAGCTCAGGATATTGCAAGATCACTCTCTGTAAGTAGTGTGAGAGTAGTTGAAGTCATAGAGGGCAAATCGTATGTTGGAATAGAGATACCTAATACTAATAGAAAAATGGTAAGGCTAACTGAAATTTTGTCTTCAAAAGCTTTTAAATCTTCACCTTCAAATTTGAGTTTAGCTCTAGGGCATGATATTTCAGGTAATCCAATAGTGGTAGATTTATCGAAAATGCCACATTTACTTGTAGCTGGAACGACTGGTTCTGGAAAATCAGTTGGATTAAATGCAATGTTGTTAAGTTTACTATTTAAATCTGATCCAGAAGATGTTCGATTGATTCTAGTAGATCCAAAAATGTTAGAACTTGCAGTATATGATGGAATTCCTCATCTTCTTACACCAGTAATTACAGATATGACTGATGCATCAAATGGCCTTAGGTGGTGTGTAGCCGAAATGGATAGAAGATATAAACTTATGTCGATGATGGGTGTAAGAAATCTAGCAGGATTCAATAAGAAAATTCAAGAAGCGGAAAAAGGAGGTAAACAAATACTAAATCCTTTAAATGAAAATGAAGAAGAATTCTTAGAAGTTCTTCCATCAATAGTTGTAGTAGTAGATGAGTTTGCCGATATGATGATGTTAGTTGGTAAAAAAGTCGAACATTTAATCGCAAGAATTGCACAAAAAGCAAGGGCAGCCGGCATTCATTTAATACTAGCTACACAAAGGCCTTCTGTTGATGTTATTACAGGTCTTATTAAAGCAAATATTCCAACTAGAATTGGTTTTCAAGTTTCAACTAAAATAGATTCAAGAACAATTCTTGATCAAGGTGGCGCAGAACAGCTGTTAGGATATGGTGATATGTTATACCTGCCTCCAGGTGTCGGTGTTCCGATAAGAGTTCATGGAGCATTTGTTGGTGACGATGAAGTTCATAGAGTTGTAAATGATTGGAAGACCAGAGCTGAACCAAATTATGTAGAAGAAATAATTTCTTCATCACAAGATACAGGTCCAATTCCAGGATGGAGTGGTCTTGATTCTGGATCAACTGATGAACAAGACGAACTATATGATGAAGCTGTTAATTTTGTACTTGAATCAAGAAGAGCCTCTATCTCGGCAGTTCAAAGAAAACTAAGAATAGGATATAACAGAGCCGCTAGATTAATTGAAACGATGGAAGAATCTGGTTTAGTTTCTGAAATGAGCTCAAATGGCTCAAGAGAAGTTTTAGTTCCAAAAAGAGACTAGATTGAGAAAATTATTCTTAACTGCATTGCTAATAAGTTTTAATACCTTCTCATTAGCACTTGATGAACTCAACAATTTTTTTAGTAATAAACTATCATTCACCCAAACAAGTTTGAATTCTATTAATAGTGACTTAAATGTTTCAAAAGGAACTTTTATTCGTAATAGTGACAATACTATAAAAATAGAAATAAAAGAGCCCTTTAGAGAAATCTATACGATAGATGATAATGGGATTAAGATACATGACTTAGAATTTGATCAAATAAAGAAAATTGATAAAAAAAGTTTTGAAAATAACTTAATACTAAACATAATTCAAAATGGTTTATCAAGTGAGCTTAGAGAAAAGATTCAACAAAGTGAATTGGGTTATATATTTATCGATAACAATAAAACATTTTATTTTGAATTTATAAATAAAAATACTTTGCAAGTAAGGTTTAAAGATAATATGGAAATAGAGAATTTAATTAAATTTACAAAGATATAATGTTAATAAATATAATTTCTGTAGGTCTGGGTGGAGCTCTAGGCGCAATTTCAAGATTTGGAGTAAATAAAATTTTTGAAAGTTACTTGTCTGTTGCAGAATACTTTGGAACGTTATTCATAAATATAATTGGTTGTTTTTTAATTGGATTCATAATTGGCTTATCATTACCAAACAAGGATACTTCATATTATTTTTTTATCGTTGGTTTTTTGGGCTCGTTTACAACAATGTCCGCTTTTACTTTTCAAACGATATCAATTGCTAATACAAATTTAATTTATGCTCTATCATATATAATACTTACAGTTGTATTAACTATATTAGCTACATANATTGGAATAGTTCTAGCAANATAATGATAGATNTAAAAAAAATTCGTGAAGACATNCTGGAAACAANAGAACGTCTTTTAAANCGAGGTTATGACCTTGATGAAAAAAAATTTCTATCACTTGATAAANCTAGGAAAAATCTTCAAATTAACGTTGAAACATTGCAAGCTNAAAGAAAAAAGCTTTCNTCAGAGTTTGGTAAATTAAAATCNACTGGAAACAATACAGATGCTTTAAAAAAGACGATTGATAATNTAAATAATGAGTTGNATNAAAAAGGTAATGAACTTCAANTAATNCTTACACAAATTGANTCATTTCTTCTNGATATTCCTAATTTACCNTGTGAATCAGTTCCTGATGGNGAGTCTGAAAAAGATAATATTNTAGTAAAAAAATTTGGTTCAATANAATCAAAAAATACTCTTGATCATTTAGAAATTACTAAAGANATNAGTACTGAATTGGCTGNAAAACTTTCTGGAAGTAGATTCTCAGTTCTTAAAGGAGATATGGCTAAACTTCAAAGAGCCTTGATAAGCTTTATGATTGATACNGCAATATCAAATGGTTATGAAGAATATTATCTTCCTTTTATGGCAAATGAAGAATCATTAATTGGAACTGGTCAATTGCCAAAATTTGAGGAAGATTTATTTAAAACTACTGATAAATTATATTTAATNCCAACTGCAGAAGTNCCATTNACAAATTTATTCAGGGATGAATTTTTAANTGAGGATGATCTCCCAATCAAAGTAACCTCTCATACACCTTGTTTTAGATCAGAAGCTGGGAGTTATGGCAAAGATACAAAAGGATTAATTAGACAACATCAATTTGAAAAAATTGAACTCGTACAAATTACACATCCAGATAATTCAATGACATGTTTAAATGACTTGCTATCAAATGCATGTCAAATTCTAGATACTCTNGAACTTCCATATCAAATAATAGAGCTATGTAANGGTGATTTAGGATTTTCTTCAGCTAAAACTTTTGATATTGAAGTTTGGATGCCTAGTCAAAATAAGTATCGTGAAATTTCATCATGCTCTAATTTTACTGATTTTCAAGCTAGAAGAGCTAACATTAAATTTAAGAATAAAGATGGCAATCATTATGTTCATACTATAAATGGATCAGGCTTAGCTGCTGGAAGATGNNTAATTGCACTATTAGAAAATAANTATAATGGAANTNATTCTATTAAAGTNCCATCTTGCTTAATTCAATATTTTGGATCAGACACAATAAACATTAATTGAAAAATAATTCTGTAAAAATCTATTTATTAATTTTTGCTATTAATATAGCAAATGCCGACTCTGTAAAATTTGGACTTGGATCATGTCTTGACCAAGATTATCCTCAGCCTATTTGGAACTCAATTGAAAAAGAGGAGCTTGATTATTTTATATTTCTTGGAGACAACGTATATGGTGACTCACCATTTGGTAACCTCAGAAAAATGAAAAGAGCTTATGATAAGCAAAAGAAAGTTCTCCCAAGTTTTTTAAATGATTTAGAAGTTTATGCAATTTGGGATGATCATGATTANGGNTTAAATGATGGAGGTTCGGATTATAAAAATAAAATTGATGCAGAAAAATTATTTTTAGATTTCTGGGAAATATCACAAAATGATCCCAGACATAAACGTGAAGGAATATATTTTTCAACTGAAAAAATATTTTTTGATAAAAAGTTTAAATTAATTTTCCTNGATACTAGATTCTTTAGATCAAAGCTTTTAGGAGAAAAAGGNGGTTACATAAGTAACACAAATGATNACGCTACTATCTTAGGAAAAAATCAATGGCTATGGCTTGAAAACGAATTGAATACTGAATTTGATTTTTTAATTATATTTAGTTCCATACAAATTATTCCTATGGACCATCCTTATGAGAAATGGAGTAACTTTCCAAAAGATAGAAGTAAACTTTTAGGTATGTTAGATAAACATAGAGGTAAAACGATATTATTTAGTGGAGATAGACATAGAAGTGGTATNTATAAAAAAGATGGAATTTTTGAAATAACAGCATCATCTCTAAATAAACCTGGTTCATTATTTAATGAAACTGATAAATTTTTGATTGGTGAAACCTATCCNGAGGAGAATTATGCCTTATTTGAGATATATGAAAATCAAATAGATGTGCAAATTAAAAATTTAAATGGTGAAAATTTAAACTCAATTAGTCTAAATTATTAGTAGATTTAAAGTTATTTGCTNAAAATNAAGCGTCTATAAATTATCTTCATAAAATAGTTACAAAATTGTTGCTAAATTAATTGCACAAATTTCATTTTCTAGATTAAACTTATCAGGCGTAAATAATTTTTCTATNNAGAGGATAATATGAAAAAAATTCTTTTTGTTTTACTACCAATTTTTCTTTTTACTGTGTCATTAGATGCTAATGAAACTACTGCAAGAATTAAAGGTAATGTAAATATAGGTGGAGCTGAAGTAACAGCTGTTCATGTGCCAACAAATATTTCTAAAACTACAACTGCTTCTGAATCAGGTAGTTTTAATTTGAGCTTTTTACCAATTGGTGGACCATACAAAGTAACAGTTTCTAAAGCAGGTTATGTTGCTCAAGTTATAACTATTCCATTACTTACATCTGCTGATCCAGCAAAAGTTTCAGTATCTTTAATAAGCAGCGCTGAACTTGAAGATATTGAAGTTGTTGCATCAAAGTTAACTAAATCAGATGTTCAAAGCGGCTCAGTATTATCAAGGGAAAGAATCGATGAAATCCCTACCATTACTAGAAGTATTCAGGATTATGTCAAATTTGATCCAAGAGTAAGCATAAATGGTGCAAACTCCAGAGATGTTGAAATATCTGTAATGGGAAGAAATGCAAGACTTAATGACTTTACAATTGATGGTATCAGTTTTAATGATGCATTCGGTTTAAATGATAGTGGCTTCTCTACAATGAGAAATCCAATCAGTATAGACTTTGTTGATGAAATTGTTGTTGATTTGACTCCATATGATGTTTCAAGAGGAAATTCTGTAGCAGGAACAATTACAGCAGTAACTAAAACTGGAACAAATGAATTTTCAGGTTCAGTTTATTACACAGAGAGAGACGAGGGAGATATTGGTGATTTACCTAATGGTGAAGAATATTCTGGTTTCTCTGAAGAGGCAACTGCAATTACTTTAAGTGGACCAATAATCAAAGATAAATTATTTTTCTTTT
>NHJW02000015.1 GCA_002169625.2 Gammaproteobacteria bacterium TMED225 | reverse complement strand
TAACTTTCCATCAAAACTTTGCAATACTTCATTTCAAGGTTGTCATATTATTAGAAAAAACTCTTTGCATCCTTACCCTGAAATTTTTAACATTCAAGANTTTTGGAAAGATTGTTCGTTAAANGAAAAAATCTATGGATATGAGACNACTATAATCAATGCTCATGTTGGGACTAAAGATGAGTATTTGAAATACAAATNATAATAACCATATTAAATATATGACANTNGAACAAATAAATGACGATGAATTTAATCAAAANGTTCTTGANGGATCAAAAGATAAGCCTGTTTTGGTAGATTTTTGGGCTGAGTGGTGTGGTCCATGTAAGGCTATTGCNCCTATTTTGGATAATTTAGCCTCTGAAATGGGCGATAAGATATCTATAAAAAAAATTAATATAGATGAAAANCCTCAAGCACCAGCAAACTTTAGTATTAGGAGTATACCCACAATGATCCTNTTTAAANATGGATCTATGGCTGATGCAAAGATTGGCTTAGGCTCNGAAGCNGACTTAAGAANTTGGATTAANAGTAAACTTTAGAAGAAATTCATNTCAGAACACGCTTTATCAAANGAGATTTTATTTCCAATAAAATTTTTNCCNCTTTCNCCTTGAAAAGCATCCTCAACATATTTATCCCATTNAATNTTTGGTANTCCAATTTCATTTAAATTTANTGGNGCNNCAAGAATTCTCANTGTNTCAGANAGTCTTTTTGANCTCTCAATGAGATCGACATTATAAATTTTTTCTAGNGATTTTTCTGTTTTTTCATCNTGNCCAATNAGACTCCTCATTATNGTCGGCAAAGTAAANGAACAAGCTATTCCATGTGGAACATTAAAATTAATTGTTATCGGGTATGAAATATTATGTGCTATTGCAGTTTTAGTATTTGAAAAAGCTAGNCCTGCATGAACACAAGCTTTAGCCATTAAAGTTCTCAANTCTATGTTTTNTAAATCATTNACAAGTTTTGGAAGNGTATCGATCACGNTTTGAGCACCTGCAATTCCATGAAANGTTGAAATCGGATTTGAGTTTACATTCCAAATNCTTTCTAAGGAGTGGGACAATGCATCAAGACCAGTAGAAATAGTCANATTTTTTGGCTTGTTGATCATTAACTTAGGGTCAATAACNGATATTTCAGGATATAAAGATTTATCTGCTAATGAAAATTTACTTTTATANTCTTTATCCCAGACTGTAGCCCANCACGTAAGTTCACTCGATGTNCCCGAAGTAGTAGGTATAGCTATAATTTTTTTTGGATNTTGNACGTAAGCTGATTTTTTATTTCTTACAAAATCATTTAAATATTTATTTTCACCTTTAAAAGCCGCAAGTAATTTGGCNGTNTCCATGACAGAGCCACCTCCAAGAGCAACAACTGTATCAATTTNACTTTCTATNTTTGAAAANTTTTCCCCTGCAGAAATTAAATCTTGATAGTCTGGNTTTGGTTGAACATCATCAAAGANTTCTAGAGGCTTATTTGATAAATTGTTAAAAAACTCTCTATANGTATCAAAGTTATCATCAGGATGGGTAACAAGAATGTACTTTCGATTACTTATTANATGNTCAATTTCANTAAATTTTTNNGANCCAAAAATAACATTNACCGGATTATAATATTCCCACATANGATTTANNNATTTTTAACAGCTTTTGAGAGAATTTGCATTTTTTGTTTTGCTTGATNTCTATCAAAAAACCCTANACCACAATCAGGAGCAGCAATTAATCTTTCCTCATCNATATGCNCAAGAACTTCNCTGATCCTTTTTTGAANTTCCTCNACACTTTCCANACGACTTTTNGCTACATCAATCAAACCCATAATAACNTTNGTTTTTTTAAATTTTTCTAATAATTTTAAATCTANAGGTCGGTGAGAGTNTTCCAAAGAAACTTCGTCTATACTAGAGTCTTCAACTAAGTCAGCAATTTTATCATANGCATCTAGGTCTGCTTTTTTGTAGTGNTCTGAGTCAAGCGAGTTAGGATAACCNCANCAAATATGACAAGCTCTTTGAGTTTCTTTTAGTATNCCATNCATTGCTCTTTCTAAATTTTCCATACCATAATCGTGTGTTTCNTCTGGTTTTCTNGCGAACACTGGNTCATCAATTTGAATGTANTGACAACCAGCTTCGGATAGAGCCTTAACTTCATTNCTAATACATAANGCTAGATCATAACCCATTTTTTTGGGATCATTATAATAGTCATCAGCAATGGAGTCAGTTATTGTCATAGGACCAGGTATAGTTATTTTTACTGGGTTATCAGTAAACTGCTGCGCAGATTTCCAATCATCTACTAATCGTAATGATTTATTTGAAACTTTACTTGTAATTGTTGGGAGTGTTGCTTCAAAAGCTCCTTTNCTNACTGATTTAGTCGTTAAGNGNTCNAAGCTTACCCCATTAAAAAATCTCAATTGATAAAAAATATANTTTTCTCGCCTTACTTCACCATCTGTGGGNATATCTATNCCGCTACTNGTCTGATCAAGAATTACTTCTTCAATAGCTTTTAAGAATAGTNTTTCTTTTTCCTCATCTTTCTCTTCATATANTTTNTGGTCTTCACTTTTGGGATCCCAATTNGATAACAATCCCTTGGANTGTTTTTTTTCTTCGTCNGATTTATCTTGNAGAAACCAATCTCTNATAGGNGTGTAANTAGGTTTNGGATAAGCTCCAATNGTTGTAGTNTTNATGCTCATTTAAAAAAAAAACAGCAGCCAGTATACTNGCTGCTGTTTAAAAATCTAATGATAAANGGAATTNAAAAGACNTACATTAAGTCTTCAATCTCCTCCATCATTTCNGCCTGAAGATCACCCATATCGTCTGCGTCACCTGTAGCAATTTCTTCTGTGTAGTCATAAATTACTTGTGTCACAGCAAGACCGTTTTCTCCAGGATATGCGAACCAATCAGCTAACAAAGGCAACTGATTAACAGCAGTTAACTTGTTTGGGTTTGCATCATAAAAATCACCTAGCAGGTCATTTGCAGCTTTGTTAGGAGGAACGTAACCTGTTGTTTCTGCAACAGCTGCCGCTCCTACACCTGACGTGATAAATTTTAAAAATGTCCATGCTGCTTGTACTCTTTCAGGATCATCTGAAGTAGTAACTAACATCGCTGCGTTACCGCCAGCAGGTAGTCTAGCTGGAGTTCCACCATTAACACCTGGTATTCCTGGGAAAGGCGCAGTCTTTAGTTCAAAGTCAGCTTTTGCAGCTTCAACAGAGCCTAAACTACTTGTACTCCAAAACATCATACCAATAGTACCTGCATTAAACGCAGCCTGTCCGTCAGCAATAGAATAGTTAGGCATATTACAGCCACCCATGATATCTTGCATTTGCTCTAAAGTTTTTAGACCAGCATCTCCTCCCATGTTAACAGCACCATCTTTAACCATTGGAACATTTTGGCTATGCATTAGAGCTTGATGGAACCAGTTACCTGTAATATTCCATCCAAAGTAAAGAGTACCGTGTCCTGCGGCTTCTAATTTATTACAAGCGTCAATGACCTCATCCCAATTTGTTGGAATGCTGCTAACACCAGCACTTGCTAAAAGATCCATGTTGTAGTAACCAACCGGAGTTGATACTGAAAATGGTAAGCCATAAACTTCTCCTCCAAAGGTAGATAAGCTCAACATAGCCTCATGATAACCGTCTTTTGCAAAATCTGGCTCATTAGCAATGAAAGGCTCTAAAGATAAAGCGATACCTTTGTCTACTAAAGGTGCTTGTCTATTAAGACCTTGCATGGTGATATCAGGTAAGTTTCCTGATGTTGACTCTCTTAGTATAGTCGCAGTAGCGTCTTCATAGTTTTCGTAAGTTGCTCTGAACTTAACTTTAATGTCAGGATGAGCTTTTTCAAACTCTGGCATAATTGCCTGGTATGTCACATCGAACAAACCNGAATAAGGATATGCAAACTCAATTTCTACCGCATTAGCGTTNTATGCAAAAANTGATGCAAAAAATCCTAAGATTATTTTTTTCATAGTTCCTCCTTAAAAATAAAAACAAATAATTTTTAAATCCTCAATGTTAAGGATATGTTAAATAGTTCATGCAAAGTAGACATAATTAATATGTGTGAAAAATATCTGTGAATAATTCTTAAAGGCTATTAATTACCATGGTAATGAAAAGGTTTTTACATTTGTGTAGCTTTTCATGGCCTCTATTACACCCTCTTTGTAACCTAATCCAGAGTCCTTTATTCCACCAAAAGGGGACATCTCAATTCTGTAGCCGGGTACTTCCCAAATATTAACCGTGCCTACATTAAGACCGCTTATGTATTTCTTAATTCTTCTAAAATCGTTACCACAAACACCTGATGACAAACCAAAGGCCGTTGAATTTGAAATTTCCATTACTTTTTCATCATCATCGGGAACTCTAATGACAGGCACAATTGGACCAAAGGTTTCTTCAACAACAAGTTCAGATTTATAATTAACGTTGTCTANAAAAATTGGTGGCACAAGAGCTTCTTGAACCCCAGGGTTATANAGAATTTTTGCNCCATCCTGTTCNGCTTTATTTACTCTGTCATTAAANATACTTGCTGCCTCTTTATTAATTACTGTACCCAACTGATTGTTAATATCCATGGGATCACCAAATTTTATTGCTTTTGCTTTTTCCAAAGCAAGCTCGACAAATTTATCAGCTACTGATTCTTGAACTAATATTCTTTTTACAGCAGTGCATCTTTGACCAGAGTTTTTTGTTGCTCCCGTGATTGCTAGATCCGCTGCTTTATTTAAATCATCATCATCTAAGTCACTCAAAACTATTAAAGGGTCGTTTCCACCTAACTCTAAAACAGTTCTTTTGTAACCTGCATTTTCAGCTATCAGTTTCCCAACACCAACACTTCCTGTAAAAGTAATCAAATCGATATTTTTATTTTTAATTACTTCATTCCCAATGTCTTCAGGCCATCCTGTTAAAATTGAAAACATTTCTGGAGGAAGGCCACATTCATATAAAATATCTGCTAATAGCATAGCTGTTAAAGGGGTCAATTCAGTTTGTTTACAAACAGTACAGTTGTTAGTTGCTATTGATGGAGCAATTTTGTGAGCAACCATATTTAAAGGATGATTAAATGGAGTGATTGCAGATATTGTGTTAAGCGGTTCTCTAATTGTAAATATTTTTCTTTGTTTTCCATGAGGTGTTAAATCACAAGAATAAATTTCTCCATCATCCTGGATACAAAGCTGAGCAGTNAGAGAAAATACATCAAAGGCCCTACCAACTTCATAAAGNGTATCTTGTTTCGATAGNCCAGACTCNANTGAAATTAGATCAGAGATTTGTTCTTTTCTTTCAACAAGTGTTTCAGCAGTCTTTTGAAGTATTTTTTGACGATCATATCTAGATAAATTAGGTTTATAATTTGCTGCAATATCAAAGGCTTTTTGAGCATGTTCTGCTGTGCCAGCTGGTACTGTGCCTATAACTTTGCCTGTGAAGGGATAGATAACATCAATCTTGTTATCGGCGTGAACAGTTTTTCCACCAATCCTCATACCCTCATTAATAATTTTATCAGTCATAATCAAGCNCCATTAATAGCATAAAAAAATGCATCATAGTTNTTTAAACTTTGATCTTTGGCAATGTTTAGTTTTTTATTAGAAATAAAAGGAACTTGTCTTTCATGATGACCCCCATGAGATCTAAGGGGTTCCTTTAATTTTGAAAGATCATGATTAGCTTTTGAGGTACCAATTGTCATATCTTCAGATGACATGCATACAATATCACCTATTCTATCTGAAGGTAGCCTGTATTCTCTGCATGCTTCATCTTGTTTAACAACTACTTCAATTTCTTTAATTGATGATATTTTGCTAATTGTCTCATCAATTTTTGATTTATCTTTTACATATATTGTTGCAAACGATCCCAGTGAACCATGATGAACTACATAAGGGTCAGTAATTGGAAGTATTACTTTAGCCTCATCTTTACCCATTTGATCATCTAAATAATCTTGAAGGAAGATGGCATTAGGTTCTCCCTTAATATTTGCTTTAGACTTCATTCCATGATCTGCAGTGATGACAACCGAATTCCCATTACTACAAATTTTACTGACATACTTATCAAACATCTGATAAAAATCATTTGCTTCTTTATCTCCAGGTGCATATTTGTGTTGAATAAAGTCAGTGGTAGATAAATACATAATGTCAGGATTAAATTCCTCAAGTAATTTTACCCCAGCTGCCATAACAAATTCTGATAGATCCTGAGAATATACTTCAGGTACTTTCATTCCAATCCAGTCATTAATATTTTCAATACCATTTTCAATGAGAGTGGCCTGATCTGATTTTTCTGATGAAAAACAGACTGCTCTTCCTTCATTAAATTTTAAACCATTACCTAAAAGAGTTCTTAATTTGTCCTTAGCAGTGATAACTGCTATTTTATAACCTTCATTATAATATTTCTCAAAAATAGTTGGAGCTCTTAAATATTGTGGATCATTCATCATCACTTCTTCACCGGTTGATGGGGTATAAAAGAAATTACCACTTATTCCATGAACATCACTAGGCTGCCCTGTGACTATCGAAATGTTGTTAGGGTTTGTAAAACTGGGAATAGCACTGTTAGCCATCAGATATTGGCCATTTTCAAGTATTTTATCAAGATTTGGTGTCAATCCTTTTGAAGAGGCGATATCAATATACTCTTTTTGACTACCGTCGAGGCATATAACTACTACAGTTGAAGAAAGTGATTTATTGTATTGTCTTTTATTAATATCAATTTTATCGCTCATAATTACTTTTACACTCTAATAAGAACAAATTTTCAATTAATCTAAAATTTGTTCATAAAGTTTTAACATAAATATTACAAATTTACTTTTAAAATGTCTTAATCAGAACTATTTTGGTTATGAGGAACAAAAATAGATGGGGACAATTTCTTTAAAAAACATCAATAAGTCATTTGGCTCTACTGAGGTGCTTAAACAACTGAGCCTTGATATCCAAGATGGTGAATTTTTAACATTAGTCGGTCCATCAGGTTGTGGCAAATCCACTTTGTTAAAAATTATTGCCGGATTGGAGCAACAAAATAGTGGCGATGTAATTATTGATGATAAGAATGTTAACAGCACCAGAGCTAGCAAGAGAGATTTAGCAATGGTTTTCCAATCTTACGCTCTTTACCCACACCTGACTGTCAGAAAAAATCTAGAAACACCTTTGAAATTAAGAGACTATAGTTTTGTAGAGAGGTTGCCTCTTGTTGGTAATTTTGTACCTAGTAGAAAAGAAAAAAAGAAATCAATTGATGACCTTGTTTTTAAAACATCTGAAACTTTAAAAATAACAGAACTACTTGATAGAAAGCCAGGTCAATTATCTGGTGGTCAAAGACAAAGAGCGGCATTAGGAAGGGCGATGGTAAGAGAACCAGTTGCATTTTTAATGGACGAACCCTTATCAAATCTTGACGCTGCATTAAGGGTTCATATGAGATCTGAGCTATCCGAGCTCCATAACTCTTTAAAGACCACTTTCATTTATGTGACGCATGATCAAGCAGAAGCACTTACAATGTCAACTCGAATGGCAGTTATGATTGATGGTGAACTTTTACAACTAGATACCCCAAGTGAGGTTTATAACAATCCTTCATCTTTGAGGGTTGCAGAATTTGTTGGTAGCCCAAAGATTAACACATTTGATGCTGAGATTAGATCTGATGGTTTCGCTGAATTTAACGGCATCCGGCTAGAGAAAAAATTTATTACTAATAGTCAAAAAGCCTTAGTTGCTGTGAGACCAGAACATTTAGAAATTACAAAGGACTCAAACAAACCTGCATTTGAGGCTGAAGTTTCATACAAAGAAAATCTTGGTTCAGATATATTTTACCATGTTCAAGTTGATCAATCTGACTCAAAGATTATAGTGAGAGGCTCACCACAAGCCGGACTGATTTCAAATGGGGAAACGATTAAAATAAGTCCCTCTCATTCCGAAGCTATGCTTTTTGAAATATCTGGTGAGAGAATTAGATAAATATGCACTATTCTAAAGCGCATATTTGGTTTGTTTGGCCTGCAATCATATTAATGATTGTAATATTAATACTTCCAATTTTTTTAGCCGGAGGTATTTCATTTACTAATTATAATCTTGGTAATTCTAGTTTCGAATGGGTTGGTATGGAGAATTATGAAAAAATGTTCTCCAGAAAAACCTATACAAAAATGATTATAGCTACCGCCACGTATGTTTTAATAGTTGTACCCGCTTCAGTTATTATAGGATT
The DNA here is from genome assembly GCA_002169625.2 of Gammaproteobacteria bacterium TMED225. Lineage (GTDB taxonomy): Bacteria > Pseudomonadota > Gammaproteobacteria > Magnimaribacterales > D2472 > SAR86A. The sequence continues at coordinate 3,297 of NHJW02000015.1, read as the reverse complement.
GGCAGCTGCTGTCATGCTTAATTCTCTCAGATTTGGTGCAGATATATATAAAACCATTTTCTTTTTACCTGTGATGGCAACTTTGTTAGCTATGGCTATTGCATGGGAATTTACTCTTCACCCTACTCTTGGAATTATTAATTCTTTTTTGGCTGATGGTTGTGGAGGTATTCGAGAATTTATTCTAGGTTTCCACTGGTTACCATGGGTTGGTGCTGAAGATAGCTGGTACAGTGTTGCTTGTGCAAACAATATGGACTTTCCATATTGGTTAAAAGATAAAAAAACAGCTATTTGGACAATTTGTTTTATTGGTATCTGGCAAGCATTTGGCTTTAATATGGTACTCTACTTAGCAGGATTAACCAGCATACCTCGTGAGTTATACCATGCCGCGGAAATGGATGGGGCTCATTCAACTTGGGAGCAATTCAAACTTGTCACTTGGCCTATGTTAGGCCCAACTACTCTATTCGTTGTAACTATAACTACAATAAGATCTTTTCAAGTTTTTGATACAATTGAAATACTTACAAAGGGAGGACCATCGAAGACTACATATGTGATGATGTATGCTATATTTGAAAAGGCTATCATGCAAAATATCACCAGTATTGGAGCAGCTATAACTGTTGTATTTATTGTATTTATAATTCTACTGACTTTTTTCCAACGCTATGTCATAGAGAAAAGAGTTCATTACTAAAATGTTAGCTAGACATTATATTGGCGAGTCATGGAAGCACGGACTGCTCATTATTGGAGCGCTAATTGTGTTGATACCATTTTATATGATGGTTTCCATGTCTCTGAAATCACAACAAGAAATTCAGTCAATATCCGGAGGTTTAGTTGGAGCGCAAGAGATCCAAACATTCCCTGTTTGTACTAAGCACGGATATACCGAAGAGGTATGTACAATGCGTCCTTACAAATACAATTTCTGGTTTGCTTTCAAAAAAGCTCCAATTCCGAGGTATTTAATGAATGGTTTGATTGTGACTGTCTCAATCTTTTTAATACAAGTCTTAATCGCTCTTCCGTGTTCTTACGCTCTCGCAAAACTTAGGTTTAAAGGAAGAGAATTTGTGTTTTCAATGGTTCTTTTTTGTCTTTTAATACCTGTTCATGCTATCGCTTTACCCTTATATGTGATGTTGGCAAAGGCTGGTCTCGTAGACACGTATGCAGCCTTGATAATACCCTGGACGATATCAGTATTTGGTATTTTTCTTATGCGGCAATTCTTTATGACAGTGCCAGATGAACTAATTGATGCTGCTAGGATGGATGGAATGGGAGAATACTCTATTGTTTGGAAAGTAATGCTTCCCGTAGCGATACCTGCGTTACTAGCTTTTGCAATTTTCTCTGTTGTTGCTCACTGGAATGATTATTTTTGGCCTCGGATTGTCATTACCGGTAATCGTGATTTATTTACACCACCACTAGGTATTAGAGAATTTAGAGGCGGAATTGATAGTGATGAATTTGGACCAATGATGGCATCAATAGTTACTGTGACAGTTCCACTGATTGTGGCTTTCATCATAGCTCAAAAGAGATTTGTCGAAGGCATTACCATGACTGGAATGAAATAAATTATTTTCCAAAAGAATTTACTAATATAATGCCGATAACTATCAAGGTGCAACCTATCACTGCAAATATATTTGGTGATTGACCGAACTTTAAAATACTTAAAAGAAATGTTCCAAAAATCACTAATCCGGCATATGAGGCATAGGCCGTTCCCATAGGGAGAAATTTCATTACTTTAGAGATAAAAAAGACTGCAATAATTATAGAAATAGCACTTAAAGAGGTGGGAATAATTTTTATATAACCATCAGATATCTTTGCAAAATTATTTGACAATATTCCAAATATTATTGCTGCAGTGAGATAAATATAACCAATCACTTTTAGTTTGAGTACTCGTAAGGAAATGAACTCAACTGTTTAAGTCCGTCTTTAGTGACTAAGAATTGATCCTCAAGTTTTATTCCTTCTTTTCCTCCAACTTCTCCAATATAGCTCTCCACACAAATAGTCATATTTTCTTCAAAGCAAGCAGAGTAATCAGAGTTACTAAAATCTTTATTAGGGTAGGCAACAAAAGGCCATTCATCACATAATCCTACACCATGGATAATACAAGGATAATGATTGTCATAGCAATTATCAGGTAACTTCCAGGATTGTTCTGCAAATTCTAGAAAGTTTACACCAGCTTTGATAAGAGACTTGTTGTGATTGATATGTTCTAAAGCTAAATCGTAAAGTCTTCTTTGTTCATCACTAAACTTATTTCCCTCAACAAAGGTTCGAGATATATCTGCACAATATCCGTAGGGTCCAACCATATCAGTATCAAACGCTACTACATCACCTGATTCAATTACACGATTACTACATTCTTGAAGCCATGGATTTGTTCTTGGGCCAGATACTAATAGACGAGTCTCGAACCATTCACCCCCACTTTCAATNTTAACCTTATGCATATATGACCANAGTTCTTCCTCCGTCATTCCAGCATGTAATTTTTCTTTCATCAGCCACATTCCTTTTTCAGCTGTCTCTATAGAGGCCTTCATGCATACTAACTCATCCTCTGATTTTATTGACCTTGCAGTTTCAACAATTTTTTGAGCGTTTAATATTTCAACATTAAATTGCTTTAGAAGCATTTGAATTCCAACAGGGTCAGATACATCAATAGCTAGTCTGTTGTTATTTGGAGAATGCTCACGCATTAAATCTTGAACAATACCAGCCCAATGTTTNGCATTTTTATCTACAAAATTATTTGCAGANAAAAAATCCCAACTCACNACTTCTCTTATTTCGTCAATTGTACAGAGGTGACTAGAGAGGTGTTCACTTTTTGGGTAATCAAATAAAATTACCTTGTTATCAGCAGAAATAAATACAAAACGAACTAGTTCATGCATTGTAAATAAGCTCATATTNCTGCTATCAGTTGNATATCTNATATTAATGGGATCAAATAAAATGCACGCTCCCACATTATTTAAACGAAGTTGTTCTTGCACCCTGTTTAATCGGTACATTCTTAGACGGTCAAAATCGATCTTATCTTCATAGAGTCGAGGCTTATAAATTTGATTTTGATAATTTTGATTGATGGAGTCGAGAAACTTTGGTCCAATTTTGCGATCTGCGAATTTGCTAGAAAAATTACTCATTGATAAATATTAATTTATTTTATTTTTTTTTCAAACCTCATCATATTATCTTTAAAGTTTAAGGAGACTTTTTTTGCACTGCTGC
>NHJW02000014.1 GCA_002169625.2 Gammaproteobacteria bacterium TMED225 | reverse complement strand
TTCCACTTAATATTATTATTGGAAAAAATTATATTGAAAATGAAGAAGTTGAACTATTAGCAAGAAATGGCCAAAGTTCTACAAATCCAATTAATGACATCAAAACAATTTTAGATTTTTTTAAGAGTCAGTAAGAAAAAATCTCTGGCTGATCTCTTTATCTAACATGATTAAACCTAATTGAAAATTATCTAATTGCTTTAGTATTTTTTTATCATTTTTATATATATTCTGTTTTGAGAATCCATCAAGTAATTTCTTTGTTGTTTTTTTAATCTGAACAGACTTAGGTAAATACTTTTGAACTTCATCAAGTTTATCAACACAATATTTTATAGATCTTGGAAATAAACTTTCCATGATCATGAAATTTAAAACAATTTCTTGATTGAGGTTTTCTTTATTAAGTGTTTTAAAAGATTCATATCCATTGATAGATTTCAATACACTGCTCCATTGAAGATTTTGATAATATTTATTCACATGAGTCTCTTTTCTTAATATTTGATCTTCGATTATTCTTGAAAGCATATCTGCTCTTTCAATAAATCTTCCAAGTTTTATAAAATTAAACACATCATTTCTTTGCATTCCGTCAGAAATAATTGCAAAAAATCTTTGAGAATTTCTTATGATCTGATAAAGGTCTTCACTATTTTTTTTGTCATTATTATTAAAATCTGAATACAGATTATTAAATTGCTCCCAAGCTGATTTTGGCAACATTGTTAATAAATATCTAGAATTCATTTTTGCCATTTCTATTGAATATTTAATTGAAGATGGATTATTCTCATCCTCAATTAAAAAAGTGAAAACATTTTCTTTGGTATTTTTTTTCTTAAAATCTTTTATGTGACCTGTTATTTTAATTAAATGTTTTAAGTCATTTGATTCATCATGAGGAATATCAAGAAGCAGATCTGAATTAACATTAATTAATCTAGATGTATTTTCTATTCGTTCTATATATCTAGAAAGCCAAAATATTTTTTCAGCAATACTAGATAACATTTTAACTTACTACCCATGTGTCTTTACTTCCACCGCCTTGAGACGAATTTACAATAGTTGAGCCCTTTTTAAGGGCTACCCTTGTAAGTCCTCCATTTGTAACGAATGTTTTATTACCAGATAATATAAATGGACGTAAATCAATGTGTCTTGGTTGTATACTAGTGTTTATAAGAGTTGGAGTTGTAGACAACTTTATTAGTGGCTGTGCAACAAAATTTCTTGGGTTTGAAATTATTTTCAATTTATATTCTTTTAACTCTTTTTTTGTTGCTTGAGGTCCAATGAGAATTCCATATCCACCTGATTCATTAACTGGTTTTAAAACTAACTTATGAATGTTTTCAAGGACATATTTCATATCTTTTTCAAAAGCACAGAGATAAGTTTTAACTTGTTTTAATTTAGGTTTTTCTCCTAAATAATACTCAATCATTTTTGGTACAAAAGCATATACAGCTTTATCATCTGCAACTCCTGAACCAGGTGCATTTACGATTGCTACCTTTTTCTCTTTCCATGATTTTATTATTCCAGAAACTCCTAGTGAAGAATCCTTAATCCATACTTTTGGATCTAGATAGTTATCATTCACCCTTCTATAAATTACATCTACTTTCTTTTTTCCATTAATTGTTTTCATATATACAAAATTATCTTTTGATAAAAATAAATCTGTTGCTTCAACAAGGTCTATACCCATTTGTTGTGCCAAATATGCATGTTCAAAATAAGCTGAATTAAATATTCCAGGACTTAAAATAATGATATTTTTATTACCATTTATGTAACTAGCATTTGAAAGACACGTATAAAGCTGAGAAGTGTAATCATCAATTGGCGATACTTTATATTTATTAAAAAGATCAGTTACAACTTTTTTCATAACATTTCTATTTTCCAACATATATGCCACGCCTGATGGAACTCTTAAATTGTCTTCCAAAACATAAAACTTTCCCCTGTGATCTTTTATTAAGTCTGTTCCAGAGATATTGGCCCATATTTTATTTTTTGGAACTACACCTGAACATTCTTTTAAATAATTTGGTGACTCTAAAATCAATGATTTCAAAATTGGATTTTGATTAAGGAATTTTTGTTTATGATATACGTCATGAATAAAAAGATTAATAGCTTTTATTCTTTGCTCTAATCCCCTTTTGACTTCTATCCACTCTTTTTCTTTTAATATCCTAGGTATTAAATCTAATGGCCATTCTCTATCAATAAGCTTATTGTTATCGTAAACCCTAAAAGTTACCCCCATTGTTTTAATAACTGAGTCCCTTACTTTTGCTAATAATTTTTTTTTGGATGGACTTTGTTTGAAAAAATAATTGTAGGCGCTCAAAAATAATCTTCGTGGTTTATTTTTATCATTGAGATATTCATCATAAAAATTATTTTTTTGAGTATTCTGATTTTTCATTATTACACTATCCATGTCTAATAATAAAAGTGGTTTTAGATGAAAAAATTGCGTTCCTTCGGTTCTAACCTACTTCCGTCTTTTATTAAAAGATGAACGATATTAGATACTGTAACAAAGAGAAAGCATAAAGATAATCATTATTATGTATTTTTTTGTTATATAAATATAGAATACCTAATCACAAAAATTAATTGCTAATATGACTTATTGCGTAGGGATGAAGATGGATGATGGTATTGTTATGGTATCTGATTCAAGAACTAATGCTGGCCTGGATAATGTTTCTACATATAAAAAAATGTTTACTCATGCTGTTGGTGATAGATGTATTGTAATTGTCACATCTGGAAATTTATCTACTTCTCAACATGTTTTTAAAACCCTCAAAAATGATATTAATTCTAATAATCCAATTAATAGTTTAAATACATGTAAGAATTTCGATGAAATCGCAGATTATGTTGGACAAATTTCATGGAATCATTCGAAAACTGATGGGATTTCATTTAATACGCATCTTGGTTCTAATTTTATAATTGGAGGACAAATACAGGGACAGGACTCAGATTTAATGATGGTTTACCCAGTAGGTAATTATATAAGAGCTTCTGAAATAAAACCCTTTTTCCAGCTTGGTGAGACCAAATATGGTAAACCTATACTTGATAGATTAATCAGGAATGAAACTGAATTAGGAGACGCAGCAAGATGTGCGCTTGTTTCTTTTGATTCAACAATGAAAAGTGACCTAACGGTCGGTCCACCTATAGATTTAATAGTATACAAAAAAGATTCATTACAAATTTCACAGGAAGAGCATCTTCAATTTAAAACACCCTTTTTCTCTGATTTATCAAGTAAATGGTCAGAGGGATTAAGAAACCTATTTAAGGAGCTACCAAAGTTTGATTGGGAAAAAGATAAGTAATTCAATCATCTAAAAAATTATCTATAATCTTTTTATGATTGTGGCATTAGCAGTTCCACCACCCTCACAGATAGCCTGAAGGCCATAAGTAGATTCTCTTCTTTCCATTTCATGTAAAAGCGTAGTCATCAGCTTTGCACCAGTTGCTCCAAGTGGATGTCCAAGAGCCATTGCACCACCATTAACATTTAATTTTGATTTATCTGCTTTAAGTTCCTCAGCCCATGCAAGAGGAACAGGCGCAAAAGCCTCATTTACTTCATATAAATCAATATCATCAATTGATAAATTTGCAGTTTTCAAAGCTTTAATTGAGGCAGGAATTGGACCAGTTAGCATGAATACAGGATCATCTCCAACAACTGAAATTGAAACTATTTCAGCTCTTGGATTTGATTGTATTTTCTTTAAGCCTGCATCATTACAAACGAGAACAGCTGCAGCTCCATCTGTGATCTGACTTGCATTTCCTGCAGTAATTACTCCGCCTTCTGTAACTGGATTCAATCCAGCTAACTTATCTAAACTTGCGTCAAATCTAATACCCTCATCAGCAATAACCATATCATTAATTCCTTCCGCATTCTTTGCTTCAACTGGTAAGATTTCTCTATCAAAATATTTTGTTTCAGTAGCATGTGCAGCTTTTTGATGACTTTCAAATGCAAATTCATCCAGATCTTGGCGAGATAACTTCCACTTATCAGCTACAAGCTCTGCTCCTGTAAATTGAGAGAAAAAAACATCGGGATATCTTACTTTCATTCCATTTGAATCGAATGGAAAACCATGACCTGCTTTCATTCCATCAGTTACAGATGCGCCAATTGGCACTAAAGACATAATTTCAACTCCACCACCAATAACAATATCTTGAGTACCAGACATTACTGCCTGTATTGCAAAATGTATTGCTTGTTGTGAAGAACCACATTGTCTATCTACGGAAGTACCAGGAACAGATTCGGGAAAGGATGAGGATAACACTGCGTTTCTAGCAACATTTCCAGATTGAGCTCCAACCTGGTCAACACATCCAAAAATAACATCATCTACAAGCGCAGGATCCATATCCAATCTCAAGACAATTTCATCAAGAACTTTAGCACCCAAGTCTGCTGGATGCCATAAACTTAGATTCCCATCTCTTTTACCACCAGCTGTTCTAACTGCTTCTACAATATATGCTTTCTCTGCCATAAAAAAATCCCTATTAATATTCTTAATAGGGATTATTGTATCAAAAAATTATTTTTATTTACTTGATATGTAAGAAGATCTTATTTCTTTAACAAGTTTGTTCTTAACCTTTGCATTTTCTTTAAGGAACAAACTAGCTTTTGTTTTACCTTGTCCAATAGTTTCGCCATCTAATTTATAAAATGCACCAGACTTATCAACTAATCCAAGTTTGTTACCATAATCTAATATTTCACCCTCTTGATTAATTCCAAGGCCATACATAATTTGGAATTCAGCTTGTTTGAAAGGTGGAGAGACTTTATTTTTGACAACCTTAACTCGTGTTTCATTTCCTATAACCTCATCCCCTTCTTTAACCGCGCCTATTCTTCTAATATCTAACCTTACAGATGAATAAAATTTTAGAGCGTTACCTCCTGTAGTGGTTTCTGGGCTTCCAAACATTACACCAATCTTCATTCTTATTTGATTGATGAAAACAACGGTAGCTCCTGATCTTTGGATGTTTCCTGTAATCTTTCTTAATGCCTGTGACATTAATCTAGCTTGAAGACCGACATGATGGTCTCCCATCTCGCCTTCAATTTCGGCTCTTGGAACCAAAGCAGCAACAGAATCAATTATCACAAGGTCAACACTCTTTGATTTTACTAGCATATCTGCAACTTCAAGAGCTTGTTCACCTGTATCTGGCTGTGATAACAAAAGTTCATCTACATTAACTCCAAGTTTTTCAGCATATTGAGGNTCTAATGCNTGTTCAGCATCTATAAAAGCACATGTGCCACCCTCTTTTTGACATTGTGCGATGATTTGTAATGTGAGTGTTGTTTTCCCTGAAGATTCTGGGCCATATATTTCTGTTACCCTCCCCTTAGGAATACCACCTATACCTAAAGCAATGTCAAGGCCAATGGATCCTGTTGATATTGATGGAATATCGAGATTCTCTCTATCTCCCATTCGCATAACTGTCCCTTTTCCAAAATGATTATCTATATCTGCAAGGGTATCTTTTAAAGATTTTGAACTAGTATCTTTAGATTTAGGCATAATTAACTCCTTTTTTTTACTGTATATTTATACAGTATAATGCATAATTTCAATTTTTTAAACTGTTTTATGTAAATTTATTATTTACTAGGCTAAAATTCAAACTTCTTGAACAATTATGACATACGTAGTAACAGAATCTTGCATTAAATGTAAATATACAGACTGTGTAGAAATATGTCCTGTGGATTGCTTTTATGAGGGCCCCGAATTTCTTGTAATTGATCCTGATGAATGTATTGATTGTGGTTTGTGTGAACCTGAGTGTCCTATTGAAGCAATCTATGCAGATGATGACCTTCCATCAGATCAGATTGAATTTATAGAAATTAATTTAAAGCTATCCGAAGTTTATGAAAATATTACGGAGGCCAAGGANCCCCTCCCCGAAGCTGAAAAATATAAAGATATAAAAAATAAAAGGCAATTCTTATAAAAANTTATTTATACCTGCCGTAAAAATTAATCCACCAAAAAAAACTAATATTGATTCACCATATTTTTTGTATGCCATATTAATAAATCTTGGCATTATCAATGTTGCCATTAACATCCCAAGGCCAAATGGCAGTAAAACATTAAAATTAAAATTAGCTATACTTCCTATGATTAAAGGNTAAGCTCCCACAGATAATAAAAATGCACTTCCTGATATTCCTGGAAAAAGTAAAAATGTGCATGCAACAAAACCAAATGTAAATAATACTAGTAATTCAGGTTCTTGAAATGAGAATCCTGACAAATAAAATACACTTAATAAAAAACCAACTAAAATTGCCGAAAATAGATTTATATAAAAAAGGATTCCTTTTCTAACATTTTCTTGTAAATACGTTTTTATTACCAAATACAAGCCATATCCAATCATCAAAAAAGCAATAAAAATATTAAAGATATTACTGAAGTTTTCATATAAAAAATTAATCAAGGAAGAAAATGCAACAACACTTAATATCATTCCTAACATAAGTGGAGCTATTAAATGTATTTCCTTAAATTTATTTAAAAAAGTTAGTATTTTTTCGTAAACGCCAAACATCAAGGCAACAGTAGCACCAGATATGCCAGGTAATAATTCTGACAGGCCAATGAAAATGCCTGCGATAAAATATCTAATTTTTTCTTTCATACGTCATTTCCATCATCTGATTTGCCAGCAAGCATTGGAACGAAAGAGACTTCATCATGCAAGCTCTCTTCAACTTCATCATTTTCACATTTTTTTATGACATTAAGTTGTTGATCTGATCCTCCAACTGGTAATACCAATTTTGCATCTTTTTTCAAGATTGAAATTAAATCCCTTGGATATTCTCTTGGAGAAGCTGCACATAAAATCCCGTCATATCTAATAGAACTATCCCAATCTTGATACCCATCACCAAATTTAAAAAACACATTATTAATTTTTAANTTAGCCATATTATCTTGTGATTTGTGAACCAATGGTTTTATTCTTTCTATTGCATCAACTTTCTCACTAAAAAATGANAATATTGCTGATTGATAACCACATCCAGATCCTATCTCTAATACATTTTCAAAAATTTTGCCTCTTGAATTTGTATGTGCAATCAAAAGTTCGGTCATTTTTGCAACTATATAAGGTTGTGAAATAGTTTGCTTATAGCCAATTGTGAGTGACCTATTTTCATATGCTCTAGACCATAATGCTTCATCTAAAAAAATATGTCTTGGCACCTGCGAAATTGCATCAAGTACTCTAAAATCTTTAATACCAAGATCTAAAAGTGCCTCTATCAGCTCTTCTCTTACTCTTCTGAATGTAAAACCAGAATTAGACATCAATTAGCTCAGATACATCATCGATAAAGTTTTCAGAATTCAGGCTGTAATCTAGCACTGAGAAAGATACATAACCATTTTTAACTGCTTCTGCATCAGTTACAAAAGAATCTTCTTTTAAAGGATCTCCTGAGAGATTATATCTATATCTATATAAATCAGGAGTTGTATTAGATTCTAATTTAATGGGTTTAGCAGGAATGTCTCTTTTTGAAATTCCAGTAGCTTGTATGCCTTTATACTCTTCTTCAGATATATCAGGAAAGTTAATGTTTATAACCTTACCTTTTAGGGTTTGTTTTGAGTTAAAAATCTTATTAATAATTTCACAAGATTTATTAGCAATATAATCAATATCTTTTGCATCATAAGATGCTACTGAAATTGCAATTGGTGGATATTTAAGGTTTCTACCACCAATTGCAGCTCCTACAGTTCCAGAATACAAGACATCGTTTCCAATATTCGCACCATGATTTATGCCTGAAACAACGATATCAAATTCAAAATCAACAATGCTCAATAAACCAAGATAAGAACAATCTGCAGGTGTGCCATCAACAGCATAAATTTTTTCGTCTATTTTTGTAACTTCAATTTCATTCAAATATGAGATAGCTGCACTCATACCACTGCAATTGTTTTTTGGAGCAATTATCCAAACCTCATGATTTTCAGAAAGTTTTTCATAAAGTGTTTTTATGTTTTTTGCGTCATATCCATCATCATTCGTTAATAGTATTTTCATTATTTATCTTTTAAATTTATAAGGCTTTGTACGGCAATAGCTTCATTGTTCCCTATGATTCCAATTTTTTCAGAGGTTGTGGCCTTTAAACCAATTCTGTCAATCGGTATTTTTAAAATTGAGGACAGACTTTTCAAAATATTTTCTCTATGTGGATTGATTTTTGGTTCCTCACAAATAATTGTTGCGTCAACATTATAGATTTCAAGATTTAAATTTTTTAATTCTTTTAGACAGAAGTTAATAATCTCTGAACTATCTAAATTTAAATTTATGTCATCTTGATCTGGAAAAAATTTTCCAATATCTCCGAGTCCTGATGCTCCCAATATAGAATCAGCAATTGAATGAAGTAATACATCTCCGTCTGAGTGAGCTATTATTTTGTAATCACAATTAATTTTATATCCGCCTAATATTATTCCAGAACCTTTGTCATATTTATGAAGATCAAATCCAATTCCAGATCTTGTTAAAAATTTATTTAAAATGTCTATGTCCTCATATTCAGTTATCTTTATGTTAGATCTTCTTCCTTTAACTTTAGATGTCTTTAAATTTAAATATTCAATTGCAAAAGACTCATCAGGACATTCGATATTTTCATCAATACATATATTCAAAGATTTTTTAAGTTCTTCAAACTTTGAAATTTGAGGTGTCTGAACAAGATGAAATTTATTTTTATTTTTTGTTTTATTTTTTTTAATTGAATCATATATCGGTGTATAAAAATAAGAACAACTCGATTTAGACTCTTTTATATCTTTCAGCAGGTTTGCAATATCATCTTCAATTACATTTGGACGAGCAGCATCATGAGTAATAACAAATTCATANTTATCATCTTCATGCTGAAGTGCGTTGAAAATAGAGATTTGTCTTTTGTCCCCNCCATAAATAACCTCAACTTTCTTTGAACTATAAAAATCTTGATTTTCAATTTCTAAATCATTTTTAGAAACAACTATAATAATTTTAGTTATGATCTCTGAATCAATAAAAGGCTTTACAGAACTTTCAATCACTGTCTTGCCATTTAATTTGATATATTGTTTTGGAGTGTTGCCACCAAATCTTTTACCCTCTCCAGCAGCTGCAATCACTGCTAAAACATTATTCATCTTTATCATCCTTTTTATTTTCTTCTTTTTTGAAANTAATAAATTCTTCTTCTTGATATGTTAAGTTTAATTTTTCTCTCGCAAAATTTTCAACGTGGTCATTCGAACTTTGAGCATTATAAATTTCAAATTCAAGAATTTCATTTTCTTTTTTTAGTTTTTCATTTTTTATTTCTTGAGCTTTATTATCATCAAGTAATTCAGCTCTCTTAGAGTAACTGTTTTCACTAAAAAAAATACCTTTTATCAAATAAATTATGATTAAGACTAAGAAAGCTAGAATTAAATAATTAAGCTTTTTCATTTAAGCAAAATATTATTGCTTTCCTCTTCAATCCAAAGCAACCTATTATATTTTGCAACCCTATCTGATCTGCATGGAGCTCCNGTTTTGATTTGTCCAATTCCTAATCCTACTGAAAGATCAGCAATAGTAGTATCCTCAGTCTCTCCAGACCGATGAGAAATAATTGATTCAAAGTTATTTTTATTTGCGAAGTGGATAGTTTCAATGGTCTCAGTAATTGAACCAACTTGATTAAATTTAATTAGTATAGAATTTGCCATATCTTCATTTATGCTTTCTTTAAGAATACTTTTATTAGTAACAAATAAATCATCGCCAACAAGCTGACAGCTTGATCCCAGTTTGTCTGTAAGAATTTTCCATCCGTCAATATCATTTTCATCCATGCCATCCTCAATAGAAACAATTGGATAATTTTTAGTTAGATTAACTAAATAGTCTGCAAACTCTTCTGAGGAAAGTTTCTTATGTTCTCCACTTAAAATATAGTTATCACCGTCATAAAATTCAGTTGCTGCACAGTCAAGAGCAATGTTTACATCTTTACCTGGCACTAATCCTGTCTCTTCTATTGCATCAACAATTAATTTGAGTGCTTCTTTATTTGATTCAAGACTTGGAGCGAAACCACCTTCATCACCGACAGCTGTAGAGTGATTATTTAACAATAATATTTTCTTTAAGTTATGGTAAATCTCTGTAGCCCATTGCATCACCTCAACAAAATTTTTAGCGCCACTTGGTATTATCATAAACTCTTGTATATCTATATTATTATCAGCATGTTCCCCACCATTAAGAATATTAAACATCGGTAACGGCATACAATGAGTTACATCGTCGCCAGTAATATCCTTATAAACCTTTGAAAAATGTTCATATAATGAAATTTTGTTTGCTTTAGCTGCAACATGAGCAACTGCAAGAGATATCGCCAAAATTGCATTTGCTCCGAACTTAGATTTATCTTTTGTGTTATCAAACAATATTAATGATTCATCAATTTCTTTTTGATTGTTTGGATCTTTACCAATAACAAGAGAAGACAATATATCATTAATATTGCTTACAGCTTTTGAAACGCTTTTACCATTATAGGAAACGTCATTGTCACGAAGTTCAAGCGCCTCCTTTGAACCTGTTGATGCTCCGCTAGGTACCATAGCTGAGGCAGATATCCCATCATCAAGAACTACCTTGCATGATATAGTTGGGACACCTCTAGAATCAAATACTTGGATGGCATTTATTGAAGATATTTTCTGCATCTCTTATTTTATTTCGAGATCTTTTTGATCTTTTACAAATTCATCTAATTCTTTTACTTGCTTTAAAAAGTCGTCTAAAACTGATAAAGGTAGAGCACACGGCCCATCACACTTTGCTTCATCAGGATTAGGGTGAGCTTCAAGAAACAATCCTGCTATCGACTGTGATATTCCGGCCTTTGCAAGACTTAAAACATATTCTCTTCTTCCACCAGTAGCACTTCCAAGGCCTCCTGGCAATTGCAACGAATGTGTCACATCAAAGATTACTGGCTTGGCTAACTTTTTAAGAATTTGAAAATTTAAAGTATCTACAATTAAATTATTATATCCAAATGAATTACCTCTCTCACACAATATTATATTTTCGTTACCAGCTGCAGAACATTTCTTTATAGCATTTAACATTTCTGGAGCCGATAAAAACTGAGGTTTTTTAAATTGTATTATTGAGTCTGTCTTTGCTGCTGCACTTACGAGATCAGTTTGTCTTGCCAAAAAGGCAGGAATTTGTATAACCTCACAAATCTCACCTACTATTTTAGCTTGATTTGGTTCATGAATATCTGTGATAACTGGAATATTAAAAGTTTCAGATACTTCTTGAAGAATTTTAAGCCCTTCATCTATTCCTGGTCCTCTGAAGGAATTAATAGAACTTCTATTAGCTTTATCAAAAGATCCTTTAAAAATATAGTTAATGTTATACATTTGACAAGCTTCATTAAATTTCTCAGCAACTTGCATAGCCAAATCTCTTGACTCAAGAACATTCACCCCTCCCATAAGCGTCATAGGACCTTTATTATCAATGTTAAAGTTTCTTAATTTCATATTATTTTATTGTACTTTTAATATAGCTATTAAAGATAGGATGACCATCTCTTGGATTAGAAGTAAATTCAGGATGAAATTGACATGCTAAGAACCATTTATGACTTGGAATTTCTATCATTTCTACAAGTTTACCATCGATTGAAGTGCCAACTACATCAAGACCATTTTTTAACATTTCACTTTTATACTTCGGGTTTACCTCATATCGATGTCTATGTCTTTCAATTATTTCATTCTTCTTATACATCCTATATGAATTAGATTTTTTCTTAAGTTTGCATAATTGACCGCCTAATCGCATAGTTCCCCCGAGATCTGAATTCTTTGACCTTGTCTCTTTTTTGCCAGATATATCACTCCACTCAGTAATAAGGCCAATTACTGGATGTTTTGTATCATGATTAAATTCAGTGCTATTTGCTCCTTTTAATTTTAAAACATTTCGTGCATATTCAATAATAGCAACCTGCATACCCAAACATATTCCTAGATAAGGGATATCATTTTCTCTTGAAAACTTGCAAGCAAGAATCATTCCTTCAATACCTCTTTCTCCAAAACCACCTGGAATTAAAATAGCATCTGCATTTTTTAAAGTTTTGTTTATGTTTTTTGTTGTTAAATTTTCAGCTTCAACAAAATTAATATTCACTTTTGTTTTATTTTTTATTCCAGCATGTTCTAAGGCTTCATTTATAGATTTATAGGAATCTTTAAGTTCAGTATATTTACCCACAAATGAAACATTAACTTCTTTTTCAGGAAGTAACTTTGCTTTTACAACTCTTTTCCAGTCATTTAATTGAGGATTTTTTGACTTAATCTTTAATTTTTCAAGAATTGTTTTATCAACTTTTTGCTTATTAAGAAGTAAGGGTATAGAGTAAACTGTATCAACATCATGCATTGAGATNACACTTTTATTAGGAACTGAACAGAATAAAGCTATTTTATTTTTTTCATCTTTAGGTAGTTCTTGATTAGATCTACAAATAAGAACATCAGGACTTATACCTAACGATCTTAGTTCTTTTACTGAATGTTGAGTTGGTTTTGTTTTGAGCTCTCCTGATGCATCAATATAAGGAACTAATGTTAAATGAACAAATGCCCATGAAGAATTTGGAAGTTCAAGTGCCATCTGTCGAAGAGCTTCAACAAAAGGTTGGCTTTCAATATCACCAACCGTTCCACCAACTTCAATGATTGCTATATTTTTATTTTGGCCACCTTCTTTAATTCTTTTTTTAATTTCATTTGTAATATGAGGTATTACTTGAACTGTGCCTCCAAGATATTTACCTTTTCTTTCATTCCTAATAACTGTTTCATAAACTTTTCCAGCAGTAAAATTATTCTTTTTTGAAGCCTGAAATCTTACAAATCTCTCGTAGTGGCCAAGATCAAGATCAGTTTCTGTTCCATCATTGGTAACAAATACTTCCCCATGTTGAAAAGGGCTCATAGTACCTGGATCTACGTTGATGTATGGATCTACCTTAATTAAAGAAACTGAGAGCCCTCTAGACTCTAGAAGAGCTCCAATAGATGCAGCTGCAATTCCTTTTCCGAGTGATGAAACCACTCCCCCAGTAATAAAAATGTATTTAGTTTTGGCCATCATTAAATTTAATCATGATGGGAAATAAGAATAACAGATTAATCTATTGTTTTGTAGATTTTTTTAACTCTCGACTTAACACCTGTCATCAAATAGTATGAAATTAGATCATTAGATTTAGCTATATTTGAAATAGGAAGAGTTTCCGAAAAAAATTCACACCAATCACCTTCAGAACAGTCAATAATATCTGTTACATCTATTGTTGTTAAGTCCATGCTTACTCTTCCAAATACTTTGCAAATTTGATTATTAATCATCACCGGTGTTCCATCTTTAATGGTTACTGGAAGACCGTCAGCATAACCGAGATAAACTGTAGCGATATGCATGTCTTTTTTTGCAACTGCTCTCCCATCATAACCAACTCTTTCACCCTTTTTTATTGTTCTTAAATTTACTATTGGTGACCTTAATGTCATGGCAGTTTTTATTTCATCATCCTTAAAATAACCACCATAAATCCCTATTCCACATCTTACCCAGTCATAAGTATGGTTTGGAAAATTCATGATACAACCTGTGTTTGCCACACTTTTTTTAACATTTTTATTCATTTTGCAGGATAAATCTTCGAATAATTTCAACTGATCTGTATTTGAAGTAGCATCTTTGTCATTTGAGGCAGCAAGATGAGTCATTAGGATAAATTTTTTGCTTGATAAATATTCATGATACATTTCCATAAAGTCATCAATTTCAAAACCAAGTCTATTCATTCCTGTGTTGATTTTGAACCATAGGTTTTGATATTCAATATTATTTTTAACAATATTAAATTGATCTTTATTATGAACAACAAGATCGAGATTAAATTTAGCTGCTTCACTATGTTCTTCTTCAGAATATATTCCCTGCATTAATAATATTTTTTTACTTGTAAAATTTCTTATTTCTTTTGCCTCATCAAGTCTCACGACACCATAACCATCAACAAGATCATCAATATCTTTTACAACATTTAATATATTGTGGCCATATGCATCAGATTTGATAACAGCCATAAATTTAGATGTGTCTTGCAGTTTATTTTTTATATACGAAATGTTCTGTCTAAGAATTTCTGAGTTAATTATTAATTCTGAATTTATTGAGGTCATTCAAAAGATTCGTAAAAACTATCAGTTGAAAAATTTTCGAATCTTGTAAACTCTTTAAGAAAAGTAAGGTCTACTCTACCTATTGGTCCGTTTCTTTGTTTGCCAATAATAATTTCTGCCTTATTACCATGTTCTGAATCTTCGTTATATACCTCATCTCTGTATATAAATAAAATTACATCAGCATCTTGCTCAATAGCACCAGAATCTCTCAAATCCGCCATAATTGGTCTTTTGTTAGGTCGTTGTTCAACAGCTCTGTTTAACTGTGATAATGCAATAACTGGAACATTTAGTTCTTTTGCAAGAGATTTTAGTGACCTTGATATTTCTGATATTTGATTAACTCTATTCTCTGTTGAAAGAGGTAACTGCATTAATTGAAGATAATCAACAACAATCAAGGATAATCCAGCTTTTTCTGTTCTTGCAAGTCTTCTTGCTTTTGCTCTTAATTCCATTGGTGATAACAGTGAGCTATCGTCAATCCAAAGAGGCATATTTTTTAATTTTTCACTTTGTTTGAATAAAATTCTTAGCTCATCATCTTTTAACATTCCAGATCTAACATTTTGTTGATTTAATTTTGTCATTCCAGACAATAATCTTGTTGTTAAAGACTCGCCAGGCATTTCGAGACTNAATATTAAAACGGCGCCATCAGACTCATCATCTAGAAGGACATTTTCAGCAATATTCATGGCAAAAGATGTTTTTCCCATACTTGGTCTTCCTGCGACGATAACTAAATCACCCTTTTGGAGACCTTGTAGTTTATTATCTAAGTCTTTAAATCCTGTGGACGATCCAATTAATCCTCCAGATTTATTTGATAATTCATGAAGTCTATCCATCGTTGAAGGAACCCACTCACGCATTGATTGAAGATTTTGATCATTTTGATTTGTTTCATCATTGAGAGCAAAAATCATACTTTCTGCTTTATCTAAAAGTGAAGCTCCATCTTGACCTTGAGGATTTGTAATTAACTCTGAAATTTCTGAATTGGCCTTCATGAGCTTTCTTGTAATTGATCTTTGTCTAATTATTTCAGCATATGCTTCGAGATTTGCTGCAGAAGGTGTAGATGTTGCTAGTTCAATTAAATACTCTTTTCCACCAACCTTTGTNAGAGAATTTTTATTATCAAGCTTTTCAGAAACTGTTAATGGATCAAGAGGTTTGTTTTCTTCAACAAGCTCAGACATTGATTGAAAAATAATTTGATGATCTTTACCATCAAAATCATTCTCTTTTATTACTTGTATAACAGTGTCAAATCTGTGAGTTTCTAACATCAAACCACCCAAAACAGCTCTTTCTGCTTCTCGGGCTTGTTCATTTTGATTTATATTAATTTCTGACATCGAAATATGATTTTTACATCATATATTAAAATATACAACTACTCTGGAGATACTTTTATTAAAACTTCAACAGTCACCTCAGGATGGACGCTGATGACAATATTGTGATCTCCTACTTCTTTTATTGGACCATCAGGCAATTGAACTTCACTTTTATCAATAGAAGCATTATTCAGAGAAAAAGCTTCAGAAATTTCTCTAGTTCCTACAGAACCATAAAGAGCTCCTTCCTCAGTAACAGGTACAATAATTTCACATTCTTTACCTTCGATATCTTTTGCTCTACTTTGTGCTTGTATCAAAATATCTTCAGACATTGCTGCTAATTCATCTTTCTTAGACTCAACCTCTGCAATATTCCTTTTACTAGCAAAAGCAGCTTTTTTTTGTGGTATTAGAAAATTTCTTGCATACCCGCTATTTACTTCAACAATGTCGCCAATTTCTCCCAATCTCTGAATTTTGTCAAGTAATATAATTTTCATGATTTATTTATGCATGTCGGTGTAAGGTATTAGTGCAAGAAATCGTGCAATCTTGATATACCTTGTTATTTTTCTCTGATTTGAAGCTGAGACGCCTGTAACCCTAGCTGGAATAATTTTTCCTGTTTCAGTTATAAATTGTTTAAGAAGATTAACATTTTTATAGTCGAAATTTTTTGGTAACTCATATTTACTCATGTTAACTGTCCTCTTTTGTATTTTCAGATTCTAAATCTGAGCTATCTTTTTTTTCAATATTTTCATCTTCACTAGCTGTTTTTTTATCATCATTACTTTCTTTAGATTTAGATTCAGGAATTTTCTCTTCATTAGATTTAGATTCATTTCTTTTACTTTGAGTATCTATGAAAAGTTGAGACTTTTCTAATGAATGTTCTTTAACAACTAAAAATAAATGTCTAATAATAGATTCATAATATTTAATTTTATTTTCAATATCTATTAATTTTGTAGCGTCACCTTTTATATTAAAAATTAAATAATGTCCTTTATTATGATTATTAATTGAAAAAGATAGTTGTCTTCTACCAATATCTTCAGTTTTAGTGATACTAAATGAATTTTGTTTAAGAAGTGACTCGAAATCGCTAATGAAAATATCAACTTTAGAGGAAAAGTTGGGATTTAATATAATTACTGCTTCATAATTTGTCATTNTATACCTTATGGTTATAGATTTTCACACTAGTAAAAACCAAGGAAAATGCATTCTAAATCAATTAATTTCTATTATCAATACTCACTTTTGACTATTCTTAAAAGCTTAGAAAAAAATCCTTGGCTTTGTTCAGATAACATTTCATGATTAACTTGTTTATATCCATGCTCAATTAATCCAATGGACGTTGCGTATATTGGATTTTGTAAAATAGTTTCCATGCCTTGGAATTTAGATGGTATACCAAGTCTTACTGAGGTCTGAAATATTGATTCTGCTAATTCAACTACGCCTTCCATTTTTGATGTTCCGCCTGTTAAGACGATACCAGCAGATATTTTTTCTTCAAATCCATTTCTAGATATTTCTGCTTTAACTAAATCAAAGAGTTCGGAATACCTTGGTTGAATAATATCGGCTAGAGAACTTCTTGATAATTCTCTTGGTGGTCTCCCGCCAACAGCAAGGACTTCGACTGTTTCATCATCTTTCGTAAATTCTGTGACAGCGCAACCATTTTTTTGTTTTATATCCTCAGCTTGTGGAGTCGGAGTTCTTAAAGCTTGTGCAATATCGCTAGTAACTTGGTCTCCAGCAATTGGAATTACTCCTGTAAAAACAATTGAACCTGAATTAAAAATAGCAATATCTGTAGTGCCGCCTCCAATATCAACAAGACAAACACCAAGGTCTTTTTCATCTTCAGATAAAATTGAGTGTGAGCTTGCAAGTTGTTCTAAAACAAATCCGTCAACGCCTAAACCACAATTTTTAATGCATTTTTCAATATTTTTAATAGCGCTACTTGCACAAGTTACTAAATGAACTTTAGCTTCAAGTCTAACACCAGACATACCAAGAGGGTCTAGGCTTACTTCTTGATCATCTATTACAAATGATTGAGGAAGAACATGCAAAACTCTCTGGTCTGAAGGAATAGAAACAGCTTGTGCAGACTCAATAACTCTATCAATATCATGTGAAGTTACTTCACTATCCTTAATTCCAACTGCTCCTTGAGAGTTCAAGCTTTTAATATGATTACCTGCTATTCCAACAAACACAGACTTAATTTTATCCTCAATCATTGATTGAGCTTGATCTACAGCTTTACTAATTGCGTCTGTGGTAGCATCAATATTTACAACAACCCCTTTTTTTAGTCCACTTGATGGATAAGAACCTAAAGCAACTATTTCCAATTTTGCTTCATCATTATATTTTCCAACTATACAAACTACTTTAGATGTCCCAATGTCTAGTCCAACTATCATATTCGAATTTTTAATATTACTTGCCATAGTTCAAAGCAACTCCATCTTTATATCTCATATCTATGATACTAGGTATTTTTCCAATATCTAACAAATATTTAGAAGTATCTCGAAAATTTTTAAATCTTTTTTCTGTAAGAGTATTTCCAAATCTAATTAATGTTTTATCTGAGTTTACATCCCAACCATTTACATAACTGTAATTTATAGTTTGGATTTTAAATTGTATATTTGGTATTGATTCTATTTCTCTGATTAACTTAAGAATATCTTCAGGGTTATCTACCGGTCCTTCGACAAGGATTAAATTTCTTTTTGAATTGTCATATTCAAATTTTGATAACTTTCTATCGTAAAAAAACTTATTGTTGAGAATAAAGATTGGTTCTCTGTTTTTAATATTGAGATATATTTCTTTTTTAAATGGTTTATATGCCAAATAGTAATCTTTAATCCAATCTTGATCAGACACAAGATTCTCAATTTCTTTTTTAGAGCTACATTCTTTTAAGTCATTTATTAATAAATGTTGAGACTTAAATTCAAAACCAGATTCATAGATAATACTAATTTTGTATTCTCCCATTAACGTGACAGAAAATATTATAGATAATGCTGATATTGTTTTTCTAAACTGATGCATCAATAATTTTTTTTACAACTTCATTGTAAGAAAGTCCTAGAATACCTCCTGACTTTGGAACACAACTATGAGTTGTCATCCCAGGCACTGTGTTAATTTCAATTACATAAAATTTACGTGTTCTGTCACATTGAATTAAATCCACCCTTCCCCAAGCATTACAACTTAATGCATTAAAAGCATCAATTGCTATTTTTTTTATCTCTTTCATTTCGTCGTCACTCAATTTAGCTTCTTTCAAATGCGTATCATCAGAAATATATTTTGCATCATAATCATAAAATTCATTTTTTGTGATTATCTCGATTGGTGGCAAACATTCATCACCAATTATAGTTACTGTAAATTCTCTTCCATCAATAAACTCCTCAAAAATAAATTCTCTATCTGGATTAGCGCACATTCGATATGCCTCCTCTAAGCTTTTAGCATCAGTAATTTTAAAAATATCCACACTAGACCCATCTTCAATAGGCTTTAAAAATAAATATTTAAATGGTATGAATCTATCATAAGGACTCCCTTTTAGAGCATGTTTAACAATCTGCTTGCCAAACATTACTGCAAGTGAAATAGGTGTTTTGATTCTATTTTTTTCTAGTATCTGCTTCGCAAATTTTTTATTCCAAGTATTTTTACATGCCTCTGAGTTAGAACCTGAGTATAAAATATTAAAATGATCTAAATCTTCTTGTAGCTTTCCCCCCTCACCCTCAAAACCGTGAAGTGCTATGAATATAAAATCAAATTTTTTTAAATCTTGTAGATTTTCTATGCTACTGAAATCTATCAAATCAGATTCAAACCCTAACTCTAATATTGCTCTGTGAACACCCTCACCGCTTTGTAATGATATTTCCCTTTCAGATGAAGAGCCTCCATATAAAACTGCGATTTTATTTATACTTTCCATTTGTTTTAATAATCTGACAGACATTTGAGACACTTCCAGCTCCTTGTGTAACTAATATATCAAATGTATCCTTTTTTTCTTTTAATAAATTTATTATGTGATTATGATTCCTCAAGTAGGTTACATCTTTATGTCCTTTCTGTTTAAGAGTTTCTACAATAGCTCTTGAATTAATTCCTTTTATTGGTTTTTCACTTGCTGGGTAAATATCAAGCATTATTAATGAATCAGTTTTTTTAAGCACCTTAATAAAATCGTTAAAAAGCTGCGCAGTTCTTGAGAATCTATGAGGTTGAAAAATCATACATGCTTTTTTATTTTTGTATTCCTCTTTGTATGCCTTTATGTTTGATTCAATTTCTAAAGGATGATGTCCGTAATCATCAATTAAGGTTATTGATTTTGAATTAATTTTAATGTCATGCTTCTCATATCTTCTACCAACCCCGGTAAATTCTAAAATGCCATTTCTTATTGAACTAATTGAAATACCTTCCTCTAATGCGACAGCAATTGCAGCTGTCGCATTAAAAACATTATGTTTGCCAGGAAGATTAATTTTAAATTTGTGGATCTTGTTTGTTTTTTTGTCAAAAATTTGAAAATCTTGCTTACCATTTTTTGAATTTATATTGATTATTTTATAATCACAATCTTTTGATTCTCCAAATGTAACTTGTGATCTAGATATTTTTTTTGAGATTTTTTTTATATTTTTATCATCGCCATTAATAATCATATATCCGTAAAAAGGAACATTTTCAGAAAAAAGAACAAACGAATTTAAGAGGTTTTCAAAAACGTTATTAAAGTGAACTAAATGATCGTCATCTATATTTGTAAGAACAGCAACATCGGGTTGTAGGTGAATAAATGATCCATCACTTTCATCAGCCTCAGCGACGATATATTTACCATCACCCAAATCTGAATTTAAATCAGTACTTAAAACTTTTCCACCAATAATGTAAGTTGGACTTAAATTAGCATTGCTTAATATTTTTGCAATCATGCTTGTTGTAGTAGTCTTGCCATGACTTCCAGCTACAGCAATACTCTCATAACCAATCATTAAACTTCCTAACATCTCAGCTCTTGGTATAGTAGTTATTGATTGTTGTTTAGCTTCAACTAATTCAGGATTGATCCTATCAATAGCCGAAGAGAATACTAATAGATCTGCACCTTTAATATTATTTCTTGAATGTCCAATAAAAATTTTTGCTCCATCTTTTTTGAGTTTTTGAATATCGTCTGAGTCTGTGATATCAGAGCCTGAAATGAAATACCCTTTTTGATGTAAAACTTTCGCAATACCTATCATTCCTGCACCACCAATACCAACAAAATGAATATGTTTAATTTTTTTAAAGAATTTCATCTGTTAAAGTAATTCTCAACATGATTAACTATTGTTTTTGAAGCATTCATATGCAACATACTCTTGGAATCTTTCCAATCAATAAATTTTTTAGATTCAATAATATCTTTTATCTTTGCTATTAAACTTTCAAGACCATCTTTTTCTTCATGCATGATACCTAAATTTATATCCTGAATATTTTTAGCATTTTCAACCTGATGATTATCTATTGCATTTGATAATGGGATCATTAAAACTCCCCTTCCTAGTGATATTATTTCAGATAAGCTGAGCGCGCCTGCTCTTGATATGACAAAATCGGACCACTTAATAACGTTTTCTGGATTGTCATAGAATTCTGAAACTTCTACATGGATATTCATGGAATCATAATAAGTTTTAACTTTACGTAGATGATTTATACCGCATTGATGCTTAATCTCTATGTTAGAGGGAAAGCTTTTAAGTGCTACCGGAATATTTTCATTTATATAATTTGCTCCTTGACTACCTCCGGTAATATAAATTTTAATTTTTTTATCTTCAGATTTATTTCCATTTTTAATATTGAAAAAGGAATCTCTTATAGGATTTCCTGTTAAAACTGAATTATTTAGTTTATCGATTTTAAATCCTAGGAAGTTAATTTTTGAAAAATTCGACAATAATTTGTTAGCAGAACCCATTACAGCATTTTGTTCATGAATAAATATAGGTATGTTTTTTATCCAGCAAGCAATACCACTAGGAACACTTATAAATCCTCCAAAACCAATCATGCCATTTATTTTTTCTTTCTTTATTATTTTTAATACACGAAAGATGTTTGTAAAAACTTGAAGAATTACCAAAAACTGCCTGTATAAATTTTTCCCTCTAAAACCCTCAATTGATAGTTGATAAAATTGTGAATCAAACTTTTCGTAAGCTTTTTTTTCTATTTCAGAATCAGTGCCAATTAATACAATTTTGTGATTATTCCTTATCAATTTATTTGCAATTGCTACAGCTGGAAATACATGACCACCTGTTTTTGCTGCAACTATTAAAAATTTCATTTATTTAATATATTTTATTTTCATTATTAATTCTAAGAGCGATTCCTATCAAAGATAACATTATAATAATACTAGTTCCTCCATAACTTATAAAAGGAAGAGTTAACCCTTTTGTTGGNAATAAACCTATATTTACAGCCACATTAAATAAAACTTGTATTGTGATTAAAAGAAAAATTCCAAAAACGGTATAACCTTGAAATATTCTGCCTTTTTTAAAAGAATCAAAAGATATTGATATCAATCCTAGAAAAAGAATTATAAATAGTACTATTAAAAATAATCCTCCCAAAATTCCAAGCTCTTCAACAATAATTGCAAAAATAAAATCTGTATGTGCCTCAGGCAAGAAAAAGCTTTTTTGAAAGCTATTACCAAGTCCGACCCCTAGCCAGCCACCTTGACCAATACTTATTAACGAGTTTGATAACTGCCAACCAGCATTTCTTACAACTTCAATTGCAAAAGGATCAGTGAATGCAAGAACTCTTGCAAGTCTCATTGGCGATGTTGTTATTGCAAGATATCCTAATAATACTATTAATAATAATAGTAGTATAAATTGAAAAAAAGAAATGCCCGCATAAAAAAGAATTCCCACAACTAAAATACATATAATAGCTGTTGAACCAAGATCAGGTTGACC
This sequence comes from Gammaproteobacteria bacterium TMED225, assembly GCA_002169625.2. Taxonomy (GTDB): domain Bacteria; phylum Pseudomonadota; class Gammaproteobacteria; order Magnimaribacterales; family D2472; genus SAR86A. The sequence goes on along the minus strand of NHJW02000014.1, from coordinate 53,960 downwards.
CATTATTAGTATTGAAATTACAAACAAAAGAATTAACGGTTTCAAAAAACTACGTAATGAATTTATTTCTGTCATCCTCCTTACAGAATATCCGGAAATATATAAGATTAAACTAAATTTACAAATTTCTGTTGGTTGAATATTAATTGGTCCTATTCTTATCCATCTAATACTTCCATTAACACTAGTTCCAACATCTGGAATAAAAAGAATTATTAATAGAAGAATACTCAATAGCATGAACACCCAATCAAATTTAAATAAAAAATCTGATGGCAAAATTAGAAATAATGATAAAGAAAGTATCCCAATTGCAATAAAATAAGCTTGTCTTTGAGCAAAATAAAATGGATTTGAAGTCATATCATCAGCAATATAAATACTTGAAGAAGTTATCATTATTAATCCAAAAATTACAAGAAATGATATTGGTAATATAATTAATACATCGTTTTTAGAAATTTTCATTTAAATATTTTTTTGCTTGAGAGTTAAAATACTTCCCTCTATCCATAAAATTACTAAAATCTTTTCCACTAGGATAGCCAGGAGAAAACAACACATTTTGATTAATATTGTTTTGTCTGATGTGATTAAGTAAATCTTCAAGAGATTCAAAAATGATTTTGTTGGTATTTTTTATACATCTATTGATTTCTCTTGAGTGTTTGCCAAAAATGAAAACTTCTTTAGGTCCATCTATAAGTATTTCCTTATAATTTTCTTTTTTTGGATCTCCACAAATTATTAAGATATATTCAGAATTAAATATTTTTTTTGCTTTTTTTATTGCATAAGATAATGAATGAAAATTCGTAGATTTTGAGTCATTTATTATTTTTTTTGACATTAATTCAAATCTAAAAGGGAGATTCTTAAATTGCATTCTTTCGGGTTGTTTGTTTGTAATCCACTGAAATAATTTAAAAGGATCCATTTCATCAGAAATAGTATTTTTTGCTGATAAAATTTTCTCTTTTGCACATTTATAAGATTTAAAACTGCCATGATAATCTATATGATCTGATTGAATATTTAACAAAATACCAAAATCTAAATCATTACTTTTCATCTTATCTAACTGAAAACTTGATAATTCCAATATTGAATATTTTTTACCATCATTAATGAAATCAAGCATTGGATTTCCTATATTTCCAAGGAGTTTTGAAGAACTATATTTGCTAAATAATTGATGTAAATGATAAGCGGTCGTGCTTTTTCTATTAGTTCCTGTAATACCTATTTTTATGGAATCATCTTGATTAAAAAAAATATCTAGGTCTGTTAAGACATTTTTATTGTTCTTCTTAATTTTTTCAAATATATTTTTTGGTATTCCAGGACTACATAAAATCTGATCAAAAGAACTCAGATCATATTCATTGTTAAATCTAGGAATATTTTGATCATATATAAAAAATTCAAACTGATTATTATTTATTAAGTATCTTTCAAAAGATTTTCCGGTTTCACCATAACCATAAATTAATGATTTCATGGATCTACCTTAATTTTAAGGTAGCTAGAGCAATTAAGATCAGAACTAAAGTTATTATCCAAAAACGAACAATAATTTTAGGTTCTGGCCAACCTTTTAGTTCATAATGATGATGAATGGGAGCCATTAAAAATACCCTTTTACCTCTTGTTTTAAAAGATATAATTTGAATTGCAACGCTTAAAGTTTCTATTACAAATACTCCAGCCATGATTGCAAAGACTAATTCATGTCTCAGAATGATTGCTATGATTCCTAGAATGGCACCTAAAGTTAATGATCCAATATCACCCATAAATATTTGAGCTGGATAAGTGTTATACCATAGAAATCCAATGCCTGAACCTATTAAAGCTCCACAAAAAACTATTAATTCTCCAGATAAGGGAAGATGAGGTAAATAGAGATAATCTGCTATTAATTGATTACCCATTGCATATGCAATCAGACCTAGAGCACCTCCAATCAAAACTGATGGAAGAATTGCAAGTCCGTCTAATCCATCAGTCAAATTAACTGCGTTCGATGAACCTATTAATACAAACATGCCTGTTAGTATAAAAATAAATGGTGACATTGGAATTATAAGATCTTTGAAAAAAGGAACTATGAAAGAAATCTCAGGTATTATTTCAGCAGAATAATAGAGATAAATTAATGCTATTAAAGAAATTACAGATTGAAAGAAAATTTTTTGCTTAGAAGACAACCCGTCAGAGCTTTTTTGCTTTATTTTTAAATAATCATCGAAAAAACCAATTACTGAAAAACCAACTGTCACTCCTAATACTACCCAAATATATCTATTACCAAGATCTGCCCAAAGTAGAGTAGAAACTACAAGTGAACATAAAATTATTAAACCACCCATGGTTGGCGTGCCAGATTTTTTAAGGTGTGATTTTGGGCCATCTTCTCTCACATATTGTTGAAATTGCATTGATTTTAAAAAATTAATTATCAATGGACCCATCCATATTGAAATTATTAATGCTGTTATTGTCCCACCAATTGTCCTAACAGTGAGATATCTAAAAACATCAAATCCAGGATCAACAGAAACTAGAACTGTTCCTAAATATTCAAACATCTATAAATCTCTCCATTCTCATTCCTCTAGAGCCTTTTATTAAGATAACATCTTTTGATGTAATTTTTCTCTTTAAGTAGCTCTTTAATTCATCCTCTTTTTCAAAAAAAATGCCGTTCTTACCATAACCTCTAACTATTTCTTTAGCTAATTTTCCAAAACCAATAAGAACTTTGATTTCTTTTGCTTTAGCATACTCTCCGACGTCTTTATGAAGTTTCTTTCTGTTAATTCCAAGCTCAAGCATATCGCCTAAAACTATGACTGTATTTTTTTTATAACTACTTAATAAATCAATAGATTTTTTTGTTGAGTCAGGGTTTGCATTGTAAGTATCATCTATTAAAGTGGATCCCTTTAACCACTTTGATTTGATTTGTCTTATGTTTTTAATAGCTTTTGAATTAATTTTTTGGGCAAAATCTTTAGGGTCTTTGTTTAAACAATTATGAATAGCAAAGCTTGCTAATATATTTTTAATATTATGCTCTCCCTCAAGGTTTGTATTAATTTTAATATCTTTATCAACTAATTTTGAAGAAATCATAAAATGCATTCCATTTTCTTTATATTTAATATCATATGCAAAAAAATCAGCATTTTTAAAACCAAAACTATAAACTTTAATATCGTTTCTAATACTTTTCCAAAACCTTAAATGTTTTTTATTTTCATTTGGAACAATTAGAAAACCATCTTTTTTTATATTATTAATTAATTCTGATTTTGCATTTAATACGCCATTAATATCTTTTAAGTTCTCTAAGTGTGAGTTTCCAATATTAGTAATTACTCCAACATATGGTCTTATTATTTTGCTTAAATAATCTATATCACCAGTTTTTGAAGCACCAATTTCTAAAATAAGATTTTTTGATTTTGGTGATGCATTCATTATGCTTAAAGGCATTCCAATTTCATTATTATAATTTCCAATAGTTTTTGAAGTTTTATTTAATACGCTTGAGATGATATTCGTAGTAGAAGTTTTACCATTACTTCCTGTGATTGCAATTATACTTCCATCATATTCTTTAATAATATTTTTAGAAATTCTTTTAAGAGCTTTTATCGTATTTGCAACATAAATAATTTTTTTATCTGTTACCAACTTAAATTTTTTATCATCAACAAGAGCTATAGATGATCCTTTGTTAAACGCCTCTTTAACAAAGTCATTACCGTTAAATTTCTTCCCTTTAATTGCAATGAATAATGAGTCTTTTTTAATTTTCCTTGTATCTATAGAGATATTCTTTATAGGGATATTCTTTTTTATTTCTGCATCTAAAAAAATAGATAGATCACTAGAATTACTTATATATTTCATTTACGACCTCATGATCACTAAAAAACTTTATTTCATCTTTTTCTTCTTGAGTTTGTTCATGACCTTTACCTAATATTACCAAGCAATCGTTTTTAGATATTCTTTTTGACGCATGTATGATTGCTTCTTTTCTATCCTTTATCTTAACAACATTTTCAATATCATTATTTTTAATTGCGTCCTCAAAAATAAGTTCAAAATCTTCAGATCTAGAGTTATCAGAGGTAAAAAATATTTTTGATGAGCTTTTTATAGCTGCTGATAGCATCTTTGCTCTTTTAGATTTATCCCTATCTCCTCCACATCCCATAACTACAACAAGATTATCATAATATTTTTTTATTCCTTTTAATAAATGACTGACTGCCCTTGGGTTGTGAGCATAGTCAATGATTACGTTAGAAGGTATATTCTTAATAATTTCAACTCTTCCTTTTGGTAGCTTTAGAAAATTAAGGTCATTAGTCTGGTTTTCAACAAATTCATCAACCCCAATAGAGCAGATAGCAAATACAAGATTATGTATATTAAACTCAGGAAAAATATTACAGGAAAATTTAAATTTCTTTTTACCATTTTTGCCGTATCCATTGGGTGATTTATTTATAAATATTTCAAATATTGTTTTCTTTAATGATATTTCTCTAATTTTATAAAAGATGTCAGAAAAGATATTTTCTTTACTAATAACTGATAATTTATAATCAACATTCTTTAAGAAGTCATAACTATCTGAATATTTATAAGATTCATCATCAATGAGTTTTAAAGAGGATTGAAATTTAAAAATCTCAAATTTTGCAGCTTTATATCTATCGATATTTTTATGATACTCCATATGGTCACTGGTAATATTTAATATAGAAGTTGAATTAAGCCAGCCTACACCTTTCAATCTCCCCTGATCCAATGCGTGTGAAGAGATTTCTATGCATATGCTTATAGAATCCAAGCCAAAATTTAACGATTGTATAATTTCATACAACTCAAATATATCTGGTGTTGTTTTTAATGAAAACGATTTGTTAATATCATTATTATTATATTGAATACCCAAAGTACCAATATATATAGAATCATAATTCATGGAAGTGAGAAGTTGATGGCAAAGATATGCAGCTGTAGTTTTACCGTTAGTGCCTGTAAAAGCAAAAAAATTATTACTATTTATATCAACGTCATACAAAGCATCAAGAAAAGATACAATTTTTTTATCAAGATCTTCTACGTAAAAAATATTTTTATCAAAAGTTTTGTATTTAGGGTCGTTATGAACAGCTAATGCTGCACCTAAATCAATGGCATCTTTACAAAATTTACTTCCATGATTATTTGTTCCAGGTAATCCAAAGAAGATTGTATTTTTCTTGACCTTATGTGAAGAATTTGTTGCGAACGAAAGCCTAGTATCTTTAGGAAAATTTATATTTAATATTTTTTCTAGTTCATTCATCCTGAAAGTATCCAAGGTAATTAAGGGAACTTTCAGCAATCTTTGCAAAAACGGGAGCTGCAACAGCACCACCAGAATATAAATTTAAATCAGGCTCATCTATTGAAACAAAAATAGTTAATGATTCATTATTCAATGGAGTTATTCCAACAAAAGAAGCCCTATAAGAATCTTCTGCATAACCAGAACCTCTTTTAATGCGGTGAACAGTACCTGTTTTACCTCCCTCTGAAAAACCTTTTATTTCTGCAGCTTTTCCAGTTCCATCTTTAATTACCATATTGAGTGCTTCTAATATATGTTTTGCTGTATCAGATGAAATGATTTTTCTAGATGTAACCTCTGAATTTTGTAATAGTTTAAAATCCTTAAAAATGCCTTCGTTAGCAAATACTGAATAAGCNGATGCTATTTGAAAAGGGCTTATNGTTANACCATAGCCATANCCTAGGCTAGCAAGCTCTTTTTTNGANACATTTTCTTTANCATTNATATAACCNAGTGCTGATGANGGAAAGTTTATAGATATAGGTTTTGTAAAACCATAATCATAATAATTATCTTNTAANTCTTTGTAACCAAGCTCAAGTGCTATTTTTGATGCTCCAATTTGACTTGATACTGANATAATTTCTTTTGGTGTTAACTGTTCATGANCTTTTGAATCAACAATTATCTTGTCATTTAGGTTAAGTCTTCTTGGTATATCAATATATTTATTTGGTGCAATAACTTTGTTTTCGATAGCTTTTGACAAAACTATTGGTTTTAGAACTGATCCTAATTCATAAGCATCTACTAATGCTCTATTTTTTTGAATTTTCCTTTTGGGGTGATTTGGGTTATAGGATGGGTAGCTCGCCATTGCTAATACTTCACCTTTTTTATTGTCTAAAATTATAACTGTGCCTGATTTGGCCTTATTACTTTTAATTCCTTCTACTAGATGTTTATATGCATAAAATTGAATAGTGGCATCGATTGTTAAGTGGACATCACTTCCATGTTTAAGTTTAACTAGTTCTATTGGTTGAGAAATTAATTCCTGTTTTGCATTTTTAAAATATTTTTGTCTTCCAGGTAATCCAGATAAAACGTTATCATAACTCTTTTCTAAGCCTTCTTGTGCTCCATCTTTTCCAAAAAAACCAATTAAAGGTGAGATTTGGTCACCTAGAGGATAGTGTCTGCTATGTCTTGATTCAACTTCAATACTACTTAACTTTAATTTTTTAAGAAGTAGAATTTCTTCATTAGTTATATTTTTCTTCAAGAGTGTTTTTTTACTAAATTTTTGAACTGAAAAATCAGTATCTAATTCAAAAATCTTTGACAGCTTAAGTAATTGTTTCTTTTGAAATCCTTTTAAAGCATAGAGATCATAATTCACTACCGACACTGCTAATGGGAAGTTATTTCTATCAAATATTGTTCCTCTGGTAGGAACAATTTCTTTATATTTTATGTATCTTTTTNCACCCTCATTTTGTAAAAAAATACTATCTGAAATTTGTATAGATAGAATTTTTACAATAACAATTACTGTGAATAATGCTATCGAAAGAACAATAAAAAGAAATCTCCAATTTAAAAATGTTATTTTATTTTTCATTAGTTATCTGTATTGGTCTTTTTTTCTTCATCCCCAAAGATTCTTTAGCAATTTTTTCTATATTTGCTGGAGAATTTTCAACATGAAATTGTGTAATTAATTTTAAATTCAAATTTTTTAAATTTTCAAATTCAACTTGTAAAGTTTCTTTGTTGTTGTATAAAGTGCTTATTTCCCATGAAAGTTTCACTTTCTCAATGCTTAATATAAAAATTATAAAAAGAGCAGATAAATAACTTAATAAAATTCTTTTTTTAATCATATTTTTTGAAACACTCTCATTATTGCACTTCTTGAACGCTTATTATTTTTAATTTCTATATCAGAAGGTCTAATTTTTTTTGCTATGCACTTAAATTTTTTTTGTTCTATATTATTAATTGGAATATCTTTTGGAAAAGATTGAACACTTCCCTTAAAAAAATTTTTAACTANATTATCTTCGAGTGAATGAAAGGCTATAGTAACAATAAAACCATTTTTCTTTATTANTTTTTGTGCCATCTCAAGAGACTTTCTAAATTCATTCAACTCATCATTAATAAAAATTCTTAAAGCTTGAAATGACTTTGTGGCTGGATGTATTTTGTTATTTTTTTGTGGATACACATTTTTTATAATATTTGATAACTCAATTGTAGTTGAAATAATATTCTTATTTCTTGCTTTATCTATTGCGTTTGCAATTAATTTTGCATNTTTTTCATCTCCATATTTATAAAGAATTTCAGAGATCTCANCTTTTTTAGCATTTTTAAGCCATTCAGAGACTGGAATGCCTTCANTTNTGTTAAAACGCATATCTAAAGGGCCTTTTTTATTGAAACTAAANCCTCTTTTTGCNTCATCNAGATGAGTTGAACAAGTGCCAAGGTCATAAAGAATTCCATCAANACTATTTACATCAAAATACTTNTCTATATTTTTAAAAGAGTCATGAAATATTTTAAAATTACTTTTTTTGATATTTGATCCAAANATAAAAGCATCTTGATCTTTGTCAAAGCTTGATAAAGAACCTTTATTAGATATCTTACTTAAGATTAATTTTGAGTGTCCGCCTCTTCCAAATGTGCAATCAATATAATTACCATCCACATTATTTATGAGAAAATCTATGGATTCTTCCAGTAAAACTGGAAAATGAAGCATTTTAATCTACTTGTTTTCTCATAAAAGTCGGCACATCAAGGAAATCAATTTCCTCTGCAGACGACGTGCCAACTTTCTGACTTGTATTAACTTTATTAAGACCAACAGGATTTAATTTCATTGATGGCTCATTNTCTATGACTAGAGATGGAGCTCTCTGATCTACNCCAGTTGCAACTATAGTTACTTGAAGATCATCTCCAAAACTNTCATCATAAACGAGACCATAAATTATNTTTGCATCTTCGCTAACAATTTCATCAACTATGTCTGCTACTTCTGTTTGATCACCAAGGGTTGGTTTTTTGGCAGTTATATTTACTAAAACACCTCTCGCATTTTTAAGATTAATGTCTTCCAATAATTCACTTTTGACTGCCATATTTCCAGCAGTTTCAGCTCTATTTTTTCCACTTGCTCTTCCAGTTCCCATCATTGCAATACCCTTTTCAGACATAACGGTTTTGACATCAGCAAAATCAACATTTATGTGGCCTTTTTTCATAATAATATCTGATATTCCCTGAACAGCTCCCCTTAAAACATCATCTGCTTTTGCAAATGCTTCTTGCATTGGAGTATCTTCACCTAAAATCTCATACAATTTTTGATTTGGTATTGTTACGAGACTGTCGACTTCTTCTACTAATGCAGCTAATCCTTTTTCAGCAGCTCCCATTCTTTTCTTTCCTTCAAATCGAAAAGGTTTTGTAACAACTGCTACTGTTAAAGCTCCTAATTCTTTTGCAATAGATGCTATTACTGGTGCAGCACCAGTTCCNGTTCCNCCTCCCATACCTGCTGTAATAAATATCATATCAGCACCAGTNAATAATTCTTCAATAGCCGTCCTGTCACTTTCTGCAGCTCTCCTTCCTATATCTGGATCAGCTCCAGCGCCCAGACCTTTAGTTAAGCCATTACCTAATTTCATAGTAATTGCACCATCTGCAGTCGATAGAGCTTGTGTATCAGTATTGGCACAAATAAAATCTACACCTTCTATGTTGTGATTAATCATGTGTATAACTGCATTACCACCGCCACCTCCAACACCAACAACTTTTATTTTTGCGTTTTCAACTGCTTGACCAACTACTTCAAAATTCATTTATTTCCCCTAATTAAAATGACATAGATTTAATGCTTTCAGGCAAGACCACATCAAGAATCTCAGTTGATAAAGATCCGCCTGTTTGTCGCATTTTCCAACTTTCAGCATTCCAAATTTCGAATTTATTTCCCATTCCAATAAAAGCAATCTGTTTTTCGTTACTGATATCTGAATACTCNCGCANATCACTTGGGATTCTNAGCAGCATTCTTCCTTCAATATCAATATCCGCCTCGTATGCATTTCCTAAAATTGTCCATTGTATGTTTCTTACAATTGGGTCAAGGCCTTGAAGTTGCTCTAATTTTGTTGATAGTTCAATCCATTCTTTGCCTGGATAAACTTTTAAAGAGGGATATTGTGGGTCTTTGGTAATAACAATTTGATTACTTTTTTGTAATTTTAATTTTGATCTGTATCTCGCAGGTATTAAAAGTCTGCCTTTTGAATCTAAAGAAACTGTGTTAAATCCGAACATTTACAAAATATAAAGACTTTTTACACACTTTGCAACATTTTTACACACTTTTTCACACTTATATTNACTTTATTATCTAAGTAAATCTAAAGTGAGTTGGTCTGTAAGCCGGATTCTGTATAAGATGATCATCTATCTTGATATTATGTTGCCATAATACTCTAGCAACCTACCCAAATCCAAAGCGAGCAGCTTCATAGGATTTCTATTTGGTTTTGCTTCAGGCTGGGGTTTACAATGCCTTAAATGTTACCATTTAAGCGGTAAGCTCTTACCCTACCATTTCACCCTTACCAAAATTAATTGGCGGTATATTTTCTGTTGCACTATCCGTAGACTCACGTCTCCCAGGTGTTACCTGGCGCCCTGCTCTTTGAAGTCCGGACTTTCCTCTAATAAATTAGCGATCATCCAACCAACTCGTAATCATTATAATGATTTTTCATTTTTCTATAAGCTTTTTATATATATCCCTTTTATTTTCNCCTGAAATAAGGGAAATTAATTTTGCAGAATCTGNAGCTGANAGTTTTGTAAGATACTCTTCTTTAATTTTTTTATCGATTTGAATATGTTTTTTAATTTTNTTTCTTCCTTCNATTGCGACTACAATCTCACCTCTTAGATTAAAATTATTTTCTTTAATAATTGATAAGATATTTTTAACTTGTCCTCTAATGATATTTTCATGAAGTTTTGTCATTTCTTTACATATTGAAATTTTTTGATTCGGATTTAAGTATTTAGTCAATTTTTGAATGGATTTTAAAATTCTTTTTGGAGATTCAAACAAAATAGATGTTTTATCTTCATTAATAAGACTNTCAAAAAATTTATCTTGGTCGCTTTGTTTTTTTGGTATATACCCATAAAAGGAAAATTTATCAGTTGGAAGACCAGACATCACTAGTGAACTAATAATTGAAGATGCTCCTGGAATTAATGTATATTTGAGACTATTTTCAATACACATTTGAATTAATTTATAACCTGGATCAGATATTGAAGGTGTGCCTGCATCAGAAACAATAGAAACATTTTTTTTGCTTTTAAGATGCNTTATTATTTTTTTAGAAGTTTCATCCTCATTGTGTTCATGAAAACTTTGACACTTTATTTTTATATTAATAAAGTTTAAAAGTTTTTGAGTATTCCTTGTNTCTTCAGCATATAAATAATCAGAAGATCTAATTACCTCTATTGCCCTAAGTGATATATCATTTAGGTTACCAATAGGAGTTGCAATAAAATTTAGCATTTTCAATTAATTAATATGAAATTTAGCTTAACATTAATTTTATTTAGTTTAATTTTTTTTATAACATCATGTGCAACTGTGCCAGCAGAAAAAAATTATCAATTAAAGCTAAATCTAAATCCATCGACATCTATTCAAAATAAAGAAATTATTCTTGAGACTCTTTTAAAGAGTAACTTGCAATTATCTTTAAGCTTTGAAGATGAAAATTCATATTTGTTACAAGATGATTTATTTAATTCTAATCTAAGATACTTTTGTAATAGTTTCCTGGATGATCAAAGAGATATTCTTGAGTTAGCTTTATTTAAAAGAAGTAGCAACAATACTTTAATTGTTTATACCGAAGAATTTGAAGAATCAGCATCAATCTTGAAAAAAAAATATCCTAACGAGTTATATCTCAAGATAAATAAAGATACATATGAAAAAGATATCATTGAGATTCTTAATATTGATTTAAGCATCGAATTATTTTCTGAAATTAAAAACTTAGATAAAAATATTGAAGTGATGCATTCACCAAGATCAAGAAAAGATATTTTAAAAATATACTTTATTAGTAATTATGATATTGGTAAGACAATAGTTCCACTATTTAGAAGTTACTCTTCAGATATCGATTTTTATGCAACTAGTACGATTTTTCATGATGCAAATAATATTAAAAAACTAATAGACTTTGAAAATACCTATATTCCATTTTCAGAAAATTTAATAAAAAATATCTCAGAAAAAGATGTTACATTTATAAAAGAAGAAATACAGAAATCTTTGATATCAGATTTTTTAACTGTTGAAAATATTTATCAAAATAATCTATTTAGTCAAAACATTGATTTGGTTTCAAGTAATTCNAAAATTAGGAAAAATAACTGTATTAAGAGAGATTTAAAATTATGGGAGGTATCTACAGTTAGTTATTGATTAACTTTTAAATCTCTTTCTATAGATGACAAGCTATCAAGAAATCCTGGTCTTTCAAATACTGAATTTTGGTAATCAATTAATGGTTTTAAATGTTTATTAATGGGTAGTTTTATTCCAACAGATGGTAAGCGCCAAAGAATAGGGGCAAAACAACAGTCAACCAAAGTAAATTCATCACTCATAAAATATTTAAACTCTTTAAATGTTAGTGCAATTGAAGATATTTCATGCAATAGCTCTTGTCTTATTTTCATTAGCTCTTTTTCTGGTAAATCCTCTTTTATTAATTTATCTACTAGAGGNCACCATTCTCTATCAATCCTCAGCATTAAGGTTCTGCTATTTGCTCTTGCAACAGGATATACAGGTAATAAAGGTGGATGAGGAAATCTCTCATCTAAATATTCCATCATCACTGATGGGTCATGAATAGCAAGATCCCTGTCAACAAGAATTGGTAGCTTGTGATAAGGACTAATTGAAAGAATTTCATCAGACGTATCTTCTAATTTAGTTTCATTAATTTCAGCACTAATATCTTTTTCAGCAAGTACAATCCTTACTCTTTGGCTGTAATGGTCGTCTCTGTCAGAATATAGAATCATTTTTCCCCTTTATTATTAATGATAATCTTTATGATACTCTCTATAAAGAAGAGATGCTAAAGCTGTAAAGATTAAAAAATAAAAAACAACATACCAGCCTATCCTCTCCCTAACTGCTTTACTAGGTTCTCCAACATATACCAAAAAGTTTGTTAAGTCATAAATTACTTTATCGAACTCTTCTTTGGTAAGCTCTCCTGAACCTTCATCAACTTCTAAAAATCCACACTTTTCTTTAAATATAGTATTTCCAAATTCATCTCTTTTTTCTCCACCATTATCTGCTACTAATGATACATTCTTGCATACTAATCTTTGATTGCCTTGAAGTGAAAGAAGTACATTCGGCATTGCAGTTCCTGGATATACTAAATTATTTACTCCATATTGTTTTGAAGCATCTTCATAATATGCTCTAAGATATGAATAGATCCAATCATCCCCTTTGTATCTAGAGACAAGCGTTAAGTCAGGGGGAGCAACTCCAAACCAATTTTCAGAATTATCAGGCATAGCTCCAACCATAAGGTCACCAGGTTTAATAGTCTTATCAAATACAAGGTTTTCAAAAAATACATCTTCGGGTATTTGAAGATCCTTTGCTATTCTTCCCCATCTTGAATATTGAAGAGAGTGGCATCCATAACAATAATTAATGTAGGTAGAAGCTCCTCTTTGAAGTGACTCATAATCGTTTAATGAATACTTAAATTTGTCACATTCACCATAATCTTTGCAAGGGCCGCCTTCAGCGGTAAAAGCGCTGCTAGTGTAAAAAAATAAAATAATTATGGAAAATAAACTTATTTTCATAATCTTTCAGGAACCTGTTTTGGTGTTTCATATTTAGTATAGATAGGCATTAGTAAAAAATATGCAAAATAGATAACAGTACAGATTACACTCATTGTTTTTCTAACTTCGGTAACACCTACTGTGCCTAAATATCCCAAGGTTAAAAAACTCACTCCAAACAAAGTTAAAGCAATTTTACTATAAATTCCTTTATACCTAATGGAAGCGACTTTACTTCTATCTAGCCAGGGAACAACAAAAAATATTGCTACACCAGCTGCCATAACAATTAAACCTCCCAAAGGATCCGGAATTGCTCTCAACATTGTATAGAAAGGAGCATAATACCAAACAGGGGCAATATGATCTGGAGTTACCAATGGATTAGCTTCTTGAAAATTAGCCATCTCTATAAAATATCCNCCACCCTCAGGAAANAAGAACATTATTACAGCAAACACAGTCATAAATACGCCAATAGCTACTAGNGCNTTTAAAACTTTATATGGAAAGAAAGGTACACTATCAAGTGGNACTCCGTCATCATCAAGNTATTTTTCAATATCTACGCCTTCCGGATTTCCAGCGCCAACTTCATGAAGTGCAACTAAGTGAAGAAAAACAAGTGCAATTAAAACAAGAGGTAATGCAACTACATGAAGTGCAAAGAATCTTGAAACTGTTATTCCAGAAATATAGTAATCACCTCTCACCCATAATTCTAGAGATTCACCTATGTAAGGTATAGCTCCAAAAAGTGAAATTATTACCTGAGCTCCCCAGTATGACATTTGACCATAAGGTAATACATATCCCAGGAATCCCTCTGCCATCATAGCTAAATATATCGTACAACCAAAAATCCAAACTAGCTCTTTAGGTTTTTGATATGAACCATAAAGGAGGCCTCTAAACATATGTAAGTAAACAACTGCGAAAAATAATGATGCTCCAGTAGTATGAATGTATCTTATTACCCAACCATAATCGACATCTCTCATAATATACTCTATTGATGAGAAAGCCTGCTCTTCTGTATTTGAGTAAGGCATTATTAACCATATGCCAGATACAATCTGTATTATTAATGTAACTGCAGCTAAGGCTCCAAATAAATACCAGAAGTTTACTTTTGATGGAACTGGGTGTTTTGATAGATGTCTTTCAAATGTATTTACAATTGGAAGTCTATCATTTACCCATGAAAATAATTTACTAGTCATTTCTGTCATACTATATCTCCTTATCCTCTCCTATAGTTAAAATACTCCCTTCAAACATATGAGGTGGAACCAGCAGGTTTGAAGCAGCCGGAACACCTTTGTAAACTCTACCTACAATATCAAACATAGATCCATGACAAGGGCAAAAAAATCCCCCACTCCATGTTGCATCCCATGGTTTTGGTTCAAGTTCTGGAAAATACTTTGGCGCACAACCAAGATGGGTACATACTCCAGACATTACTGAATACTCAGGATTTTTTGATCTTGAAGAATGAAGACCTTTATATGGTTCAGAAATCTGATCTGAATTTGGATCTAATAATTTAGATGTTACATTACTCAAACCAGCAAGACTTTTTTCTGTATGTCGGACTATAAAAACAGGCTGTTTTCTCCAAGCAACTTGAATTTGCTGTCCATATTGCATTTTTGAAACATCTAATTTAACAGCAGCACCTGCTGCCTTTGCTTTAGCACTAGGATTCCAAGCAGCAATAAAGGGAGTTGCAGCAAAAGGCAGGCCAGATAGTCCAACTGCACTTGTTAGGCCTATTAATACTTTTCTTCTAGTTTTATCTTTTTTTTGCATTCAGAGTGTGTGCGTTTTAAACAATTATTATAGCATAATCATATAATATAAGATTCACTTATAATCATAAATAAGTTTTTATATTATATTTATCTTTTAGAGAACTGTTTACTTTTTCTTGCTTTAACAAGACCAGGCTTCTTCCTTTCAACTCTTCTTGGATCTCTAGTCAATAATCCTGCTTTTTTAAGTTGAGGTCTTAATTCCTCATCAAAAATTGTTAAGGCTCTAGATATTCCATGTCTTATTGCTCCGGCTTGACCAAAACTTCCACCACCTTTGACTTTNATATCAATATCTAGTTTTTCAGATAATTCAACTAGCTCCAAGGGTTGCATTACTAACATTTGAGCAACTTTTCTTCCAAAATATTCATCTAGCTTTAAGTTGTTAACTAATATTTTTCCTTTGCCTTTCTTTAAATATATTCTTGCAGAAGAGGTTTTCCTTCTGCCTGTTGCGTAGTGAACTTCAGTAGTCATTAACTAGGATTCCACTCAACAGGTTTTTGAGATTCGTGATCATGATTAGATCCTTTAAAAACTTTTAATTTTTTTATCATTGCTTTGCTCAATTTATTTTTTGGTAACATGCCTTTAACAGCCTCTTCGATTATTCTTTCAGGATTTTTTTCATTAAGTTCTTTAAAAGTAGAGGATTTCAAGCCACCTGGATATAAAGAATGACGGTAATATTTTTTATCATCAAATTTTGAACCAGTTACTTTAATCTTTTCAGCATTAATAATAATGACATAATCACCTCCATCTGTGTGGGGTGTAAATGTTGGTTTATCTTTTCCTCTTATTCTATCAGCAATTTTTGTAGCTATTCTTCCTAAAACACGATCAGTTACGTCAAGGACAAACCAATTTCTTTGNACTTCTTCTTTTTTTAGTGAGTAAGTTTTCATAATCATTTTAATTGAATGCGAATATTAATATTTAGAATCAAATATAGCAATATTTATGTGTAATTTTATTCATATCTAATCATCTTTCAAATATTCGTAGGTCTGCATTTCAGAAAGTCGACTGACACATCTATTCCACAAAATTTCTAATTTAAAACCTTTATATAAATTAGCAATATCAAATTGATTCGTAAAAAATTTAACTTTTGTTTTTTCTGCATAAGAAATATCTATGAAAGAAATAAATCTTCTAATAGTGTCACTAGAGTCATCATCGCTTTTAGTGAAATTACTAATAAATATCCAATCAAAATTTTGACATATTTGCTTATAATCTTTTGAACCAGTAGGCATCAAAAAAAAATCAGAATATTCTATCCAAAGAATATTATTTGACTTTAGCTTACAATTAAATTTTCTATCATTTATAAATATTTTATCTTGCATAGATCGATCAAGGGTAAAATTTTCTTTTATCAATCCCAAAATATCGTTATCACTATATGATTTTTGTTGATNNAATGTATCTATTCCAATTATGTTTCTTGTTCTATAGTCTGTCTCTCCTTTAAGATTATAAATNTCAATATCTTTCATAGAGATCTTNACAGTATCTATAAATTTTTTTCTCTGAAGTCCATTTTTATAAAGGTCATCGGGATGTGAATTAGAAGTAAATATAATCCTTGTGCCAAAATTAAGAATCTTTTGAANCAAATNACCTACAATCATTGCATCTGCAACATCTTCAACTTGAAATTCATCAATAAATATTAAATTAGAATTNCTCGNAATCGTCTTAGCAACTTTATTTAATGGATTTTTATTACCAGCATTATTATTAAGTTNATTATGAATAAAACTCATAAAATCAATATAGTGAAAACNTTNAATATCGNGTCTTTTAAGTTGTTTTATATATTCTTTTACAATTAAAGTTTTACCTCTGCCAACGTCACCCCAAATGTAAAGCCCCATATTTTTTTTATTAAAAAAAATATTAAAAATTGAAAATAATCCAGACAATTTAATTTCACAGAGTTTTTTTATAAGTGCAATTTGATTTAAATCTGGAGGTGCGCCTTGGTTTTTGAGTGCATCGATGATATTTTGACTATTAGACATTATGAAATTTATAAGAATAAATATATTAAATTATATCTTAGTTATATTATTAACTTTTGTAGTCACATGGTACTTTATATCAAGTGATGAAAACAAATTAGTATTAGCTTCAGAAAAAACAATACCCTCCGTAGTTACTATTGCATCGAGAAATGACTCATTTTCTAATAATAAAAGTGGTTTTGGATCAGGTGTGATTTTTTCTGATGATGGTTATATCGTTACTAATCTTCATATTATTAGTGGTCAAAATATCGATGTTACCCTTCATAATGGCAATAATTATAATGCAAGCATTATTGGAGTTGATAAAAACACAGATATCGCTGTTTTAAAAATTTCTTCAAACGAAAAACTTAATGCTATAAATTTTGCAAATTCTGACAATCTAAAAACAGGAGACAGAGTTCTTGCAATAGGAAATCCATATGGAATAGGTCTTTCTGTATCTAATGGAATTATTAGTGCTTCTGGTAGAGACTATGGCAATCCTTATCTTCAACTAATTCAAACAGATGCTGCAATTAATCCTGGAAACTCAGGCGGTGCTCTTATAAATGAGAACGGTAATTTAATTGGTATTAATTCAAAGATTTTCTCAAGAACTGGTGCATATCAAGGTATTGGTTTTGCAATTCCATCAAACTTAGTAGTTCAAACAGCAACACAGTTGATAAGATATGGAAAAGTCAATACGCTTTGGATAGGCAAATTTAGAGTGGCTAAAGTTAAATTAAATTTTAATAAAACAATCATTGACGGATTAAGGGTTGTTGAGATTGAATCATCTGGACCTCTTTATGAAAAAGGTGTCAGAACAAATGACATAATTATTAGCATTAATGGTGAAACTGCTAATTGGAATAATTTAATAAAATCTCTTCAGTTTGCTACGTTAGGAGAAGCTTTAAATATTAATTTAATAGACCAAAACAAAAAGTTTCTAGAAATACAGTTTTAAGACATAAAAAAAATTTTAACTTGGAAGTCTAATTATGTTTGCGCCTAAATAATTAAGTTTTTCTTCTATTCGCTCATAACCTCTATCAATGTGATAAATTCTATCAACAATGGTATCTCCATCTGCACATAGACCTGCAAGTATTAAACATGCTGAAGCT
This sequence comes from Gammaproteobacteria bacterium TMED225, assembly GCA_002169625.2. GTDB lineage: Bacteria > Pseudomonadota > Gammaproteobacteria > Magnimaribacterales > D2472 > SAR86A. Next base: position 35,668 of record NHJW02000014.1, on the reverse strand, counting down.
CTTAAATCAGTTGCCATAACTTCTGCTCCANAAATTGATGATACGCCTTCAATGGTTGCACAGTTCCCTTTTACGTAAATGTCACATCCCATTCGGTTTAATTCTAATATATGCATAAAACGGTTTTCAAAAACTGTTTCATAAATTTTAGCGTTACCATTAGATATGGCATTAATTACAGAAAATTGTGCTTGCATGTCGGTTGGAAATTCTGGGAATGGTGCAGTAGATATATCGACTGGATTTGGTCGATTTTTTTTCATCGAAATAGAAATAGAATCTTCACTAAATTCTAAATCAGCTCCAGATTGTCGCAATTTATCAATTACTATCATGAGTCTCTTTGGGTCGATTCCTTCGATAGTGATATCTCCCTTTGTNACAGTAGCTGCAACAAGATAAGTCCCTGCTTCAATTCGATCTGCTGGTATTTTAAATTCCGTACCATTCAAATTATCAACCCCTTCAATAACTATTTCATCAGANCCGGCACCATAGATCTTTGCACCCATTGTATTAAGCATGTTTGCCAAATCAATAATTTCGGGCTCTTTTGCAACATTTGAAAGTACAGTTTTTCCTTTTGCAAGCGAAGCAGCCATAATAATGTTTTCAGTTCCAGTAACAGTAACTCCATCAAACATGATTTCAGCTCCAACAAGTCTTTTTGCTTTAGCTTCAATATAACCATTCTTTAACTCAATTTTTGCTCCTAATTGTCTGAGAGCATCTAAGTGAAAATTAACTGGTCTTGAACCAATTGCACATCCACCTGGCAAAGCAATTCTAGCCTCTCCATATTTTGCAACTAGTGGTCCAAGAACAAGTATAGATGCTCTCATTGTTTTAACTAGTTCATACCTAGCTTCAAAGTCAAATAAATTATGAGAAGATATAGTAAAGTTCATATCCTCATCTAACAATATTTCTGATCCCATNGATCCTAGCAATTCAAACATAGTAGTAATATCTTGTAGATATGGCAGATTTTTTAAAATGACTTTNTCATCGCAAAGAATTGTTGCTGCAATCATTGGCAGTGCTGCATTTTTTGCACCTGAACAATTAATTGATCCCGAAAGAGAGTTCCCGCCCTTTATTAAAAGNTTTTCCATTATTTAGTCTGTTCTTGTCTCCAAGCTTAGAGCATGNAGTTCGCCTGATTGAAATTCTTTTTCAAGTAATTTCATAATTTTTTTATGTTGGTTGATCAAACTCATCTCACAAAAAACCTTTGATGTTACAACTAATCTTAAATTACAAGAGTCTCCATCAAAATCACACTTTGCATCTGGAAGGCTTTCAGTTATTATTTTTTCTATTGTTTCTTTCATTTTTTATGAAATTCCAGCATCTCCTGCATCTGAAACCCAATTATTGAGAATTTCTTCAATATNATCATTATGAAAAGTTGCTAAAGATTGGAATTGATTTCTAAATGTAAGTCCTAAATTAACACCATTTATTATTATGTTTATGATTTTCCATCCATCTTCGTTCATTCTTAGTTTATAAGATATTGGATATTTACTACTGCCAGTATCTAAAGTTTGTTTTACTTCAATATTTCTTATCTTTTTCTCTTTTATATATAAATTCCAATCATCAATGATATTTTCATCAAAATGAGTATATATAGAAGAATCTCCCCATTGAGCTAAGGTCTCTGCATATGTATCTAAAAGTGAATCTTTAAAAATATCAACAAATTCAGCTCTTTGTTGTTGGGATGCCAACAAATAATATTTTTTTCCCATCACGCTTGCAGAAACTCTTCTAAAATCTATCATGGGTTCAAAAATAATCTTTATTTTATCTTCATATGCTTGTCTGTCAGAATCAAAAAGTTTGGAATTTGTTGTTAATATACCAACCATTTTTTGAGCATTTGTATCTATAAAAATAAAAGGATTTGTTTCGGACTTTATGAAAACAGAACTAAAAATCGTGATAAAAAGGAGTAAAAAATTTTTAAGTGAGCTCGACATTAGTCTATTATAGCATTTGAGCTTAAATAAAAATTTTAAAATAATATGAAAAAATATAATTATATAGCTTCTGCAAAAAGAACATTAAAAATAGAATCTGACTCAATAAATTCAATTTCTCGTCAGCTTAATGAATCATTTACGGATCTATGTGAAAAAGTAATAAACTCAAAAGGAAAATTTATCATTATGGGTGTTGGTAAATCTGGTCACATTGCACAAAAAATTTCAGCTACCCTATCGAGCACTGGCACACCTTCTATATTTATTCATCCAACCGAAGCTGCTCATGGTGATATAGGACTTATAAATAAAACTGATATTGTTTTATTAATATCAAATTCTGGAGAAACAGATGAAATCATTAATATACTTCCATCTTTAAAAAGGCATTCTAAAGAAATTGCTTCACTAACATGTTCTAATAAGTCATCCATTGCCAATCTAGCAGATATAAAAATTCAGCTTAAGTCTGAAAAAGAGGCTTGCCCTTTAGATTTAGCTCCAACATCTTCAACTACAAATGCTTTAGTTTTTGGAGATGCCCTTGCAATTGCCTTACTTGAGGCAAAAGGTTTTACAAAAAAAGATTTCGCTTATTCTCATCCTGCTGGAAAACTAGGTAAGAAACTTATCATACAAGTTTCAGATTTGATGCATAAGGGAAATTCTGTACCTTGTGTTAAGCCAGAAACTATGTTGGATAGAGCTTTAATAGAAATTACCAAAAAAAGTTTAGGAATTACATTAATCAAAGATAAGTCTAAGGTAATAGGTATCTTTACAGATGGAGACTTAAGAAGATGCATAAATAAAAAGGTTAATATTCAAAGTACTAAAATCAAAGCTGTTATGACAAAAAAATTTAAAACAATCAATTCAGATGCCCTAGCGGTGGATGCAGCTAAAATTATGGAAAAAAATAAGATTTTTACTTTAGTTGTCACCAAAAATAATAAACATATTGGTGTTATCTCAATGCATGATCTAGTTCAAGCGAGGATTCTCTAGTTGAAAAACAAAATAATAGTTTTGGTATTTATTTTCATATTTGATGTAAATGGGGCGATTATTAATAAAAATATAAATATAAAGTCAGATTCAGTTGAATTTATAGAACAGCTAAATCAAATAAGTTTTCAGAATAATGTAGAAATTGACTCAGATAATATAATCATTAAAGCTGATTCTGCGATATATGATAACTCTGAGGATTTAATATCATTTATTGGAATGCCCACAACTATAAAATCTGAGGAGGTAGAGGTTGAATTTAGTGGAACTGCTCAAAAAATACTTTTTTATAACGATGAAAAAATACATTTGATTGGGAATGCATATATGCAATACGAGGGTATTTCAATATCATCTGAATTAATTATATTTAACCCTAAAACAGGTAAATTATCCTCAGAATAATTCCTATGCTTCAAATAAAAAAAATATCAAAATCAATTAAGGGAAAAAAAATTGTATCGAATATTACTTTTTCAGTTGAATCTGGCGAAGTATTTGGTTTGCTTGGTCCTAATGGTGCAGGAAAAACAACAATATTTTATATTATCGCTGGATTAATGAACTGTGATAATGGAAAAATAATTTTATCTAATAAGACTATTTCAAATATTTCAATGCATAATCGATCTAAGCTTGGTATTAATTACTTGCCACAGGAACCCTCAATATTTCAAAATCTTACGGTTTATGAAAATCTATATGGTCTTGCAGAACTATCTTTTAGTTGNAAAAAAGATATCAGAAATTTTATCGATAANTCAATTGAAGAATTTAATCTTTCTGAAATCTGCAATCTTAAAGGAAGGCAGTTGTCTGGAGGTCAAAGAAGAAAAGTTGAAATTGCAAGAACACTTGCAGCAAAGCCAAATATTATTTTGCTAGATGAGCCTTTTGCTGGGATTGATCCTATTGCCATTGAGGATATAAAAAATGTTCTTAAAAATCTTCTAAAAAAAGATATTGGTATATTAATTACAGATCACAACGTAAGAGAAACTTTGGAAATGTGTCACAAGGCTGCAATTATTAATANTGGAGAAATTATTGCTAAAGGAAATAAAGAAAGTCTTATTAATGATAATATGGTTAAAAAAGTTTACCTTGGTAATATGTATAAATAGCGATGGCAATATCACTCAATAAAAGCCTCTCTCAAAAACAAAATATTAAACTAACTCCTTCTCTAAAAAAATCAATTGATCTGCTGCAGTTATCAAGATTTGAGTTAATAAAAAAAATAGAAAAAGAGATCATTGAAAATCCATTTTTAAAAAAAGATGAAGAGNATTACGACTTAGCTGAGTTTAATCATAATGATTTTGATTTTGATATTGAATCCAAGTTAACACTTAGGGAAACTCTAATTAAACAACTTGATGAGTTTCATTTAAATAAAAAGGATCTTGAAATTTCTAAGTTAATTATAGGTTGTATAGACGAATCTGGTGAATTGATGGAAAGTTTAGATGATATGGAAGAGATATCAAAATACTTTTTTTCAAAAAATGAAATAAACATTGTTCTTATAAATGTTATTCAAAAATTAAGTCCTTATGGGATTGGTTATAGGTCTCATAAAGAATGTATCAAAATACAAATACTCAACAATAATAAAATTTCAAAAAAGAATAAATCACTAATTATAAGTATTCTATCTAATGAAAAATTGGATGAAATTGAACAAATAAAAAAATCAGTTTTAGAAAATGGTTTTTCAGAAAAAGATTTTAAATATGCTATTGATGAGATTAAAGCCTGTGATCTTAGTCCAGGACTAAACTTTACAAAAACTGAGTTTATTGAGGCCGATCTAAAAATTAATATCAAAAAAGATGATTTAAATGTTTCCTTCAATAATGAAAGTTTTCCAATAATAGAGCTAGATGAAGAGCTTGTCGATAATGTAAAAAAAGAGCTTAAATTTAAAAAAAATGATCAATTGCTTCAGAAGATTAATGATGCCAAATGGCTTCTATCATCAGTAAAAAAAAGAAACGATACAGTTAAAAAAGTTGGAGAATATATTTGTTCAAAGCAAATTGCATTCTTTGAGAATAATCCTCTTAAAATGAATACTTTGAGTAATAAAGAAATAGCAAATGAAATAGGAGTTCATCCATCGACAGTATCAAGAATATTAAGATATAAATACATTGATACTCCTAAAGGAATAATGACTTTAAAATCTTTGTTAATCTCATCTGTATCAAGAACAAGAGATATTTCGGCATCCCAATTAATGAAGCTTATTGAAGATATTATTAATTCTGAGAAAAAACCAAAAAGTGATAAAAAAATTACAATTGAATTAAATAAAAGAGGATTTAGTCTCGCAAGGAGAACAATTTCAAAATATAGGAAAAAAAATAATATACCATCCTCTAGGTATAGGTAATTTTCTATAGGTTAAAATTAAGAGATGGAAACACGTAAGATTAAAGATAATTTAAAAATTATTTTAGATGACGCATCTAACTTATCTCTTAATCAGATAAGGAGATTGCTAACAGATATGTCTTCTTCTGAAATAGCTCACGCACTTGAATCTTCACCTCCGAAACAAAGAAATCTTTTATTTTCTCTTCTTAAAACTGATGAAGAAGGCGATGTTCTATTTGAACTTGGTGAAGAAATTCAACAAGATCTACTTTCGAATATTTCAAATGACGAGCTTACAGAAGCTGTAAAAGAGCTCGAGCTAGATGAAATTGTAGATATTCTTCAGAATCTTCCAGAAGAAAGAATGAAAAAAATTCTCTCTAACATGTCTAAGGTTGATCGTAAAAGAATAGAAATGGGTTTAACTTTTCCTGAAAATACCGCAGGAGGACTTATAAATACTGATGCTATAAGNGTTAGGCCAGATAATTCAATAAATGAGGTAATTAGCTACTTAAGAAATCAAGGAAATTTGCCTGAGAATACAGATAAAGTTTTTGTAGTTAATTATGAAAATACTTATTTAGGGGAATTGCCTATTAGTCAAATCATAACATCTAAGCCCTCTATGATGGTGAGAGAAATTATGGAGACCGAAATATCACCAATTGATTATGATATTGACGACAAAGAAGTTGCAACAATTTTTGAAAGAAATGATTTAATCTCTTCTTCAGTAATAGACAAGGATGGGAAGTTGATTGGAAGAATTACAATTGATGATGTTGTTGATGTTATTAGAGAAGATGCTGATCAGAATCTCCTTGGAATGGCTGGTGTAGCTGAAGATACTTTTGCTCCTCCAGGTAGAGCAGCAAAAAGCAGAGTTTTTTGGTTAAGTTTAAACTTAATCACAGCTTTTATTGCGGCTGCAACTATTAATTTATTCCAAGATATTATTGATAAGATTGTATATTTGGCTGTTTTAATGCCTATTGTTGCAAGCATGGGTGGCGTTGCTGCAACACAAACTTTGACTATTGTTTTAAGAGGATTAACACTTGAGCAAATTAATACTTCAAATATTCGCTGGCTTTTNAAAAGAGAATTAGCAGTATCGATATTGAATGGCATAGTTCTTTCAATGCTTGTTGGTTTTATTACTTATGCNTGGTTTAACGATATTATTATTGCTGTCTTAATATCATCTGCGTTAGTTATAAATTTAATAAGTTCAGTTGTTGCTGGAATATTAGTTCCACTTATTTTAAGAAAATTAAAACAAGATCCTGCTATTGGTGGGAGCGTAATTGTTACTACAGTTACAGACGTCATAGGATTTTTGTCCTTCTTAGGCTTAGCNACAATCTATTTAGTCTAATCTAGTAATTTTGGGTTCATTAATAGACCCAGCTATATTGAATTCAAAAGTTGAAACATCATCAAGTGTTTCATCAATAATATTTTCAAAAACTAATCCACCAGCAAGCGCAGGGATTCCTCCAAAAATAACTGCATACCATGGAATATTTTCAGAAACTTTTAATCTCATCTTGAGATCTAAATCTAAAATGTCCAAATAGCCACTTTCATTTTTTTGAATATCTCCCGTCCATTCCATTTTTGCCTCAGAAGTCTCTAATTTAATTGTCTTTGTGATTAATGCTCGGTTTTTTCCAACATAGAAATCTCCTTCAGCTCTATTAACAAGAAGATTATTTGATACTAAACTTGTATCATTATCTATATTATCTAAGAGTGCATTTAAATTGAAAATCTTTAATGTTCTCAAAAAANCAGAATCAGGAAGAGGTGTGCTTGATTCTAGTTCTTTAATTTTAAATTTAAAATTTCCTTCAAGATTTTTCAAATCTTTGTATCCTTCCCACTGGATATTTAAGTCAGCATAAACATACTCAAAGTTGAAATCCACAAGGCTATTTAAANCATCACCTGCACTATCTATTTCGAAAGAACCTCTAATTTTATACAAGTCATCTTTGTTATTGAAACTTATATAGGCTTTATCTTTTTCTTGATAAGGTCCAATGTTAATGTTTTTACTCGTAAAGAAAATATTATCAAAAGTTATATTGTTTGCGTTCTTTAAAATATAGAAATCTACATTATTAATAACATCATTTAATATTTTTATATTTTTACCAGTTAACCTTAATTTGACAACACTTTCATCAAAAGAGTATGTATTTTTTTTAAAAAATAATTTCTCTAAATCCAACTCACTGTCAAAAATATTTATTTTTGTGAATCCAGATTGGTCTACTCTTGCAGTTCCATTTAAATTGTCTCCTTTAAATGATGTATTTATTTCATTNGGCAATAAGTTAATTTCAAATTCCTGATTTTTAAAGGTATTATTGAGCAATTCTAACTGATTAATTCTGAGTTTTATTAACCTCAAATTGTTTTCATAATCGAAAGTATTTGAAGTATTAATATTATTTATTTTTAACTTGTTAATATCTAAAAATAAATAAAAACCATCATTCATTTGTATTTTATTAATTTCTTTATCAAATCCTGTGCCAAGATAAAAATAACCATTATTATTTTCATCAATTAGTGATTTAAATTTTTTATTTTGAATAAAGTATGTAGGTTTTGATAAATCAGAAATTAATATATTTGTAATTAAATTTGTATTAGCTTCTTTTCTTAGCTCCTCTAAACTTGAATTGATGGTAGTTCTGTTTAAATTAGAATTTAATTCTAAAGAAATGTTCTGCTTATTAAGAATCATTTTTGCATTAAATTTCTCGACTCCATCAATGCTCAAATACTCACCAAAGTCAAAAATATTTCTCAAGTCTAAAGTAATCACAGAGTTGAGATTTATATTATCGTTTTCAATTAGCAAAAATCCACTTATATTTTGATCAGGTATTNTAGAAGAAAAAGATCCAACATATTTTTTATTAAGATTTGAAAATATAACAGCTTGCATACTTTCTACTGCATAATCTGACTTACTAACAAGTCTTGAGTNTTCAATAATTATTTTATTTATACTGTTTAATTCTTGTGTTAGTGAATTGAAATAGCCTTTGCTTTCAAGATAAAGATTAACTTTTGTTTCATTAAATCCACTGAGGTCAAATAACTTTTCACTTTCAATTATTTTTTCATTTAAATTAATTTCAGCATTATATAAGTATTTATCTAAAAAATTAGACTTAAAAATATCAATTTTGTTGTAAGGAACATTATTTATTTTTCCGTCGTAATTAATTATTGAAATGCTCTTATCACTGCTAATGATATAAGAGTCTTTAGAAAGAAAATTTAAATCTTCTGATTCTAAAAGAAAGTTACTTATACGAAGTTTGANGTTTATATTAGGGCTTTCTTTAAACGAATTTTGATAATAATTAACATCTTTTATAAAAACAGGGTCTAGATGAAAGTTTTGGTTTATAAGGAGTTCAAATAATTTAATTCCAACTTCAATATTATCAAAGCTTAGAATTTTTTCGTTTTCAAAATTTTTAATTACCATTTGATCAATACTTATTTTAGGTTTTAAAAAATTTCCATTTGAATCTATATCTTGATATTCAACTGTGATGCTTTCTTTAGAAAGCTTCTTAATAACATACAAAATGTTATCTGGTTTAAAAATTATCAANGTATAAATTAAAGAAATTACTAAAAATATTGATGCTAAAAAAAATGTAAAGAATTTTAAGAATTTTTTAATGACTCCCATCTTAAATAGTAATCTTAGATGTTTTTGGAAAGAAGACTCTTAATGCTGCAATAAAAATACAAAATGTCGTACAAAAAATTGCACTTATAAAAAGCATTAGATAAGAAAAGTTATATAAATTAATAATTAATTGAGTAAACCCTACGTATGCTGTTGATAAAACTCCAAAAAATATACAAATTTGTAAATAGGAAAAAAGCTTGAATGCATTTGCGTAAATATTAATTATGTATGTGACTACACAAAATATAAGTGCGTGTAAACCAAAGTATGACTCAGAAATTAGATCTATAAAAAGGCCAATTACAAATGCTTCTGATGGATTTATATTTTTATCAGATCTATAGACATAGAAAGTATATGCTAAAAAGGTTAATGGAAAGATAATATAAAAATTAGATAAAAAACTTGAAATACTTTGATCTAAAAAGTTTATAAAAATTATCAAGAGGATTTTTTTAAAATATTTAAGCATTAGAACTTCAAAACTCCAAAAAGGTCACTTTCCATAGGGCTTGAAAATAATTCAATCTCTATATCGGTTTGGTTGGAATCAACATTAATAATTTGTTTTATAGCTCCAATTTCAATATTTCTAGGATATATACCACCTAACCCGGATGAAAATATTGTTGTTTCTAATTTCATTTCTTCATCCCACATAAGAGGATTGAAAGAACAAATAATGATATCTGATCTTCCACTACCTTTAGCATTACAAAAGAATTCATCAGATTCAGTCTTAATTGGAATTGAATGATTTATATCAGTTAATAATAAAACTTCATACGGTGATTTTTTATTTATAATTTGTCCAACTAATCCAAGATTATTAAATACCGCACTCTGGTATATATCATTATTTGATTCTTCAATGATTTCGACGAACATTCTGTGTTTATCACAACACTTATACATATTAGGATCTAAACTTTTTAATTGAGCAATTTTATAAAAAAAATTATATTCCGAGGATATAAAAGAATCATTTATCATTTCATGATCTTTGAAAAAGGAATTTTCTCTAGAAAGCAAATAATTATCAATGTAACTTTTTTCAAGAGCATCCTTTAAATATTTATTTTCTTTAATTAGATTATTTTTAGATTTAAGTTTTTGTTTGATGGACGAAATCGGCTCTATTGATATTGTTTTAATTACATATGCAGAAGAAATTTTGAAGGATTTAAAGCTATTTCTTATATCTTGAAAAGAGCTAGAAGTTATATCAAAAATAATTATGCATGTGCTTAAAATAATAAAGAGGGAGAAGCTTATTTTTTTACTAAAAGTTGGCGAAATCCTTGCCATTAGAATTATTCAGATGATAAAAGATCAATATTATATTTATCCATTATTTCTAAAGCTTGGCCACCGCCTCTTGCAACACAAGTTAATGGATCTTCTGCAACAATAACTGGTATCCCAGTTGAGCCTGAAATTAATTTATCTAAATCTCTCAATAAAGCGCCTCCTCCTGTCAGAACAATGCCTCTTTCAGCAATATCAGCTGCTAATTCAGGCGGAGATAATTCAAGCGCATTTCTAATTGCCCTTACTATTCCGTATAAAGGGTCTTTCATTGCTTCAAAGATCTGATCGCTATTAATCGTAAACGTCTCTGGTATTCCTTCTGCAAGATTTCTACCAGTTATTGACATTTCTAATTTTTCAGACTCAGGTGTTGCGCATCCAATTGTATACTTTATTTTTTCAGCCGTTGACTCTCCGATTACGCAACCATGATTTCGCCTTATCCATGATGTAATAGATTCATCCATTTTATCACCACCAATTTTTACAGACTCTGAATATACAACGCCATTGAGCGATAATATTGCGATTTCAGAAGTTCCACCACCAATGTCAACAACCATATTTCCACTTGCTTCTTCAACAGGCAATCCTGCCCCTATAGCTGCAGCCATAGGCTCTTCTATAAGTTTTACGTCTCTTGCTCCTGCTCCGAGAACCGACTCTCTTATTGCTCTTCTTTCAACTTGAGTTGATCTACATGGAACACAAACAAGAACTCTTGGGCTTGGTTTAATAAAAAGTTTTTCATGTACTTTAGCAATAAAATGTTGCAACATTTTTTCTGTAACTTGAAAGTCTGCTATTACTCCCTCAGATAATGGTCTTGTTGCTTTAATATTTCCTGGTGTTCTTCCAAGCATTTTTTTTGCCTCAGTTCCAACTGCGACAACAGTCTTTTGGCCTCTTGACTCTCTTATAGCAACTACAGATGGCTCATCAAGAACAATGCCGACATCCTTTGTATATATAAGAGTATTAGCTGTTCCTAAATCGATGGATAAATCATTAGAGAAGTAACCTCCAATCATTTTAAATAAATTAAACTTCACTTGATTTCCTAAAATAAAATAATTTAATTAATTTTCTAGTTAGGTTAATATCTCCCCACTAAACTATAATAATATCCTATATATGGACAAGAAAACAGTAACAACTATATCTTACCTATCAAGACTAAAGATTGATGGTGAAAATGAAGATAAAATTACAAAAGATTTACAAAATATTATCAAATTTGTAGATCAATTAAATGATGTCAATACTTCTGATGTTGAACCATTAACTAGTCCACTTGAAAAAACTGCAAAAACAAGAAAAGATCAAGTCACTGCAAAAAATCTTAAAAAAGAATTACTAAAAGTTGCTCCTTCAACCAATGAAGACTACTTTCTTGTTCCAAGGGTTGTTGAGTGACGATAAAATATAAAACAATTAAAGAAATCAAGAATATGATTTCTCAAAAAGTGATTTCAAATAAAGAAATCGTTCAAGAAGTTTTTAAGTTGATTGAAGAAAATAAGTATTTGAATGCTTTTATAACTCTCAATAAAGAAAATTGTATTAAAAAAGCTTTGGATTTGGATAATAATCCTTCTAATAATAGTCTTGCAGGTATTCCTATTGCTCAAAAAGATCTTTTTTGCACAAAAGGTATAAGGACAACATGTGGTTCAAAAATTTTAGATAATTTCATTCCTCCTTATTCAGCAACTGTAATTGAAAATCTAGAAAAGGCTGATTGTATATCAGTTGGTAAAACAAACATGGATGAGTTTGCAATGGGCTCCTCAAATGAAACCAGTTATTTTGGTAATGTTCATAATCCGTGGGGTGATAAATTGGTTCCTGGGGGCAGTTCGGGTGGCTCTGCATCTGTAATTGCAGCAGGAATTGTTCCGGCTGCTTCAGGAACAGATACAGGTGGTTCTATAAGGCAGCCTGCTTCTTTGTGTGGCATAACAGGCATCAAACCAACCTATGGGAGGATATCAAGATGGGGAATGATTGCATTTGCGTCAAGCCTTGATCAAGCTGGCCCAATGGCAAGAACAGCAGAAGATTGTGCACTATTACTGAATGAAATGTGNTCGCATGATAAAAAAGATACAACATCATTAGATGAAGNAATACCAAATTTCGAGAGTAGCTTAAGTAATTCATTAAAAGGTAAAAAAATTGGCGTAGTTCAGGATCTAGATTTATCTAGCCTTAATAACGATGTAGTAGATGTATATGAAAATTCTTTGAAAGAGTTTGTTTCACTTGGAGCTGAGTTAGTTAATATATCATTACCAAACTTGTCGTTATCTGTTCCCACATATTATGTGGTAGCACCTGCAGAATGTTCATCAAATTTATCTAGATTTGATGGAGTCAAATTTGGTAGAAGGTCTGAAAATCCAAAAAATCTTGAAGAATTATATATTCAAACTAGATCTGAAGGGTTTGGTGATGAAGTCAAAAGAAGAATTTTAATTGGTTCATATGTTCTATCCGCAGGATATTATGATGCATACTATAAAAAAGCACAGCAAGTGAGAAGACTTATAAAAAAAGATTTTGATGAAGCATTTTTAAATGTTGATGTAATTATGACTCCAACAACAAGGGGTTCTGCTTTTGATATCGGCTCTAAAGGCAGCGATCCGATCCAAATGTATTTAGAAGATCTATTTACAATTTCTGCTAATCTTGCAGGATTACCTGCAATGTCGCTTCCCAACGGTAATATTGAAAATAAGCCAATTGGTTTGCAAATAATTGGAAATTTTCTTGATGAAAGCTCAATTTTAAATTTTGCTCATATGTATCAAACCAAAACAAATTGGCACATGTATACACCTGAAGGAGTTAAACAATGAGCTGGGAAACAGTAATTGGTTTAGAGATTCATGCTCAACTTTCAACTAAGTCTAAGTTGTTCTCGGGTGGCTCTACACAATTTGGTGCGGAATCAAATACACATGTTGACCTAGTTGATATGGGATTACCTGGTGTTCTTCCCGTTGCTAACAAAGAAGCTTTTTTTAAAGCAGTTAGATTTGGTCTTGCAACTGGTGCTGAGATTAATCAAATTTCATCATTTGACAGAAAAAATTATTTTTATCCTGATTTACCAAAAGGGTATCAAATAACTCAAATGACAAAACCAATAGTTGAAAAAGGCTCTATAAAAGTTATTACAGATGATGGCGAAAAGATTATAAATATTACAAGAGCTCATCTTGAAGAAGACGCAGGTAAATCAATTCATGATTTATTTGAAGGAGAAACTGGTGTAGATCTTAATAGAGCTGGAACACCTCTACTTGAGATAGTCTCTGAGCCGGAGATTTCAAATGCCAAGGAAGCTGTTGCCTATTTTAAGGCTATAAGACAGCTGGTTACTTTTTTAGATATATGTGATGGGAATATGGCACAGGGATCAATGAGATGTGATGTGAATGTATCTATTAAAAAAAGTGGGGATAAAGAATTGGGAACAAGAGCTGAATTAAAGAACATAAACTCTTTTAAATTTATCGAAAAAGCAATTAATTATGAAATCGAGCGTCAGATTAGAGTCATTGAAAATGGTGATTCTGTTATTCAAGAAACAAGACTATATGATAGTGAAAAAAATGAAACTAGGTCTATGAGATCTAAAGAAGAGGCAAATGATTATAGATACTTTCCTTGTCCAGATCTTTTGCCAGTAGTAATTTCAGACAAAGAGTTAAAAGAGATAAAAGATAATCTTCCTGAACTTCCTGAAGAAAAAGAATATAGATATATATCTAAAATTGGACTTGAAAAATCTGAAGCAAAAATTATATCTTCCTCTAAAACAATGGCTAATATGTTTGAAGAAGCTTCAAGTAAAACAGATGACACTAAGCTTGTAGCCAAATGGCTAGTTGGTGATGTGAGCGCGTTATTAAATAAAGATAATATTGAAATTGGCGAATCAAATTTATCCCCAGAAAATTTTGGTAAATTAATTGAGAGGATCACTGATAGCACTATCTCTGGAAAAATTGCTAAATCAGTTCTTGAAGAAATCTGGGAAAGTGGTTCTGATGTTGACGAAATAATTGAATCAAAAGGTCTAGTTCAAATTAAAGACGAATCATTACTTGAAGAAATAGCTAAAAAAATTGTAGATTCAAACCCAGACCAGGTTGCTGCATACAAAGGTGGAAAAGATAAGCTATTTGGTTTCTTTGTTGGGCAGGTTATGAAGGAAACTCAAGGAAAAGCTAATCCTAAGAGTGTTAACGAAATTCTCAAGAAAATACTAAGTTAAACAATAAACATAGATAAAGTCTCAGCAACGAATGCTGGTTTATCTACGCCCTTTATTTCCATTGTTACCTCAGTCTTTGCAAGATATTGACCTGGATTCTTTTCAGTTACATCAATACACTTCATTCGAATTCTTACCTCGGAATTAACTGGGACAGGGCTTAAAAATCTTACTTTATCTAGCCCGTAATTTAATCCCATTTTNGTACCATCTAAAACCATGCCAATTTCTTGTTCAAAAGGTATTCCTGCAACCATTGAGAGTGAAAGAAATCCATGCGCAATAGTTGATCCAAATACAGGAGTCGCTTGCTCAGGATCTACATGAATAAACTGATGATCCATAGTTGCGTCAGCAAATTTATTAATACGATCTTGATCTATTGTGACCCAATCTGATACTCCAACTTCCGTTCCAAGCACTGTATCAATTTCTGATGGTTTTACAATTGTAAACATATTAATTCTCCATATAGTAATTATTATATTCTTCTCTAAGTTCAAATTTTTGAAGCTTTCCTGTTGCTCCATGAGGCAGCTCTTTTAGAAAAATAATTTCATCTGGCAACCACCATTTTGCAACTTTATCACTTAAAAATTCAGTGATGCTATTTTTTTCAATTGGCTCACCTGAATTAGTAACTACAAAAAGCATTGGTCTTTCATCCCATTTTGGATGAGGAATTCCAACAACACATGCCTCAGCAATATCTGGATGTCCAAAAGCAGCATTTTCTAAATCAATTGAACTAATCCACTCTCCTCCTGATTTAATGACATCTTTTGCTCTGTCTTTGATAGTCATATATCCATCTTGATCTAATACTGATATATCTCCAGTATCAAACCATCCTTCTGAATCGACAGCATCTTTATCAGCCTTGAAATATTTTTGAAGAATCCAGGGACCTCTTACCATTAAATGACCTTGTGATTCTCCATCTTTTGGAAGCTCTTTCCCAGTATCATCTACAACTTTTAATTCAACACCATAAATGGGCCTTCCCTGCTTAAGCTGGACAGAATATTTTTCTTCTTTCGTCATATTCTTCATTGCTAAAGTTGGAATATTTGTAGTTCCCATTGGGCTCATTTCTGTCATACCCCATGCATGAATAACATTTACATCATGGACTTCGTCAAATTCTTGAAGAGTAGATAGTGACAATGCTGACCCTCCTATAATTGTGTTTTTAACAGAAGAAAGAATTTTATTATTCTCTCTACAATATGCAAGAAGACCCATCCATATTGTTGGAACACCAAAAGCTAAGGTTACATCTTCTTGATCTATTAGTTCATATAGAGGCTCTCCTTCCATCTGCATTCCAGGCATTACTAATTTATTTCCATTCATGGGACCAAAATAAGGAATACCCCAAGCCAATACATGAAACAAAGGAACAACCATTAGTATTGAATCATCTGCTTGTATTGTCATTGCAGTTAAAGCAACTTGTGCATGTAAGATATTTGATTTATGACTATAAAGAACTCCTTTAGGATTGCCTGTAGTGCCTGAGGTATAGCATAGTGCACATGCAGCATCATCATTTAACTCTGGCCATTTATATTTTTCATCTCCATCTTTAATATATTCCTCATACGAGATTGAATTCTTCAACGAAGTCTCTGGCATTTCATTTTCTTCACACAACACAATAAATTTTTCAACAGTGGAAAGTTTATCTTGAAGGCCTTCTAAGATCGGAACAAATGGAAGTTCAACAAAAATAATTTTATCCTCAGCATGATTAATTATATAAACCGCTTGCTCAGGATGTAATCTNAAATTAAGAGTATGTGTAATAGCACCCATACCAGATATTCCATAATACATTTCTAGGTGTCTATATGTATTTAAAGCTAATGTTGCTATTACATCTCCCTCTTTTACGCCATCTTTTTCTAACGCTGAAGCTAGTTTTCTCGACCTAATACATACTTCTTCATAATTTGATCTGTGAATTTCACCTGAAACTAATCTACTAATAACTTCTGTTTTTGGATGCATTGCTTTTGCGTGTTCAATTATTCCCGCAACATTTGGTGTCCAATTTTGCATATCTCCAATCATTTGAATTGCTCCCTTGTATTGTTTGTTATAAATTATATAAGAAGCAACAATATTTGATAACAAAAATCATGAATATTAAAGAAGGAATTGAAAAAAGATTTTCTGTAAGATCATTCACAGATGAAATTCCTGATATGAAAATAATCAAAGAAATTCTTTCAACTGCAAACTTAGCTCCCTCTGGAGGAAATATTCAGCCCTGGAAAGTATATGTTTTGAATCAAAAATCTAAAACCAAATTATCAGAAAAGACTCTTTATAACTTTGATAATGGAATACAAGAAGAAATTGAATACGATATTTATCCAAAACCATTATCTGATGAATATAAAAAGAGAAGATATGAATGTGGAGCAGATATGTATAATGCNCTATCAATNCAAAAAGATGATCTTGATTCAAGATTTAAACAAATTAGAGAAAATTATAATTTTTTTGGGGCTCCTTTAGCCATGATTATCACTATTGATAGATCCTTTGGAAGTAATGGGTGGGGCCATGTTGGAATGTTTTTAGAAAATTTATGGCTATGTGCTATTGATCAAGGTTTAGGTTTATGTTTACAAGAATCATGGTCTATTTATCCGAAAACTGTCAAAGAAGTTACTAAACATCCTGATAATGAAATAGTTTGGTGTGGTATAGCAATAGGTTATTCTAATAATGATGATCCAATTAATAATTACAGAACTAAGAGAGAACAACTAAATTCATTTGTAAAATTTATTGAATAAACCTAAAGTGACGAACTCTCAAGAAATCAGATTTAGAAATTCTTATTCAAAAAAACTTTCTGAAATTTGTGAAATATGCTCTCCAAAAGGCTTTAGTAAATCTAAAATGCTTTTAAAAAACTATGACCTTGGAAAAGAGCTCGGATTTAATAAACAGTTTATGGACTCAAATGATTGCCTGGATATATTTTCAGGTGTTAAATTGCCAAACGGATGTTTTCCTATTGCACAAGGATATTCTGGTCATCAATTTGGGCACTTTAATCCTCAGTTAGGTGATGGAAGAGCCATTCTATTGGGAGAAATCAATGGCATGGATGTTCAATTAAAAGGCATCGGTCAAACTCCATTTTCAAGAAGAGGAGATGGAAAATCTTCACTAGGACCAGTTTTAAGAGAGTATGTAATTAGTGAATTTATGAATTCTATAGGAATTCCAACTACAAGAGCGTTATTCGCTCTCGAGACTAATGAAACCGTTTTAAGAGAAACAGAGTTACCGGGAGGATTATTAACACGTGTTGCTAAAAGTCATATAAGAATTGGGACATTTGAATATGCACGAAGTAAAAGTATTGAAACTCTTAAATCTTTAGCTGATTATTCAATAAATAGGCACTATCCAGAATTAAATCAGACAGATAATAAATATTTAGGTTTTTTTGCAGCTGTTTGTGATAAGCAAGCTTCATTAATATCTAAATGGATGNGTGTTGGCTTTNTTCATGGTGTTATGAATACAGATAATATGACAATTTCAGGAGAAACAATAGATTATGGTCCTTGTGCATTTATAGACAGGTATGATCCAAAAACTGTTTTTAGTTCTATAGACCATAATGGGAGATACGCATATATAAATCAACCTGCCATTCTTGTATGGAATCTTTCAAAATTAGCAGAAACTCTTGTTCCACTTATTGATGAAAAAGAGGAAAAATCAGTAAAGCAATTAACTGATGTTTTACAGTTAGTTATGCCCTCATATCAAGAATATTTCTATAAAGAATTTTGTGAGAAGTTAGGTCTTCACAATATTGATNCTAGTAATATAAAAATAATTGATAACTATTTAAAAATACTACATTCAGAATCAATTGACTTTACTTTGTCATTTAGAGATCTTGCAAAAATTGTTGATGAATCAATTAAGATACAAAATTCTGTATTTAAAGAATCTAAAAAATTTGAGGAATGGTTCAAGGATTGGAAAAAAGAAATTAATATTACAGATATATCCCAAGTGATGAATCTAAAAAATCCATGCTATATTCCAAGAAATCATTTATTAGAAGAAGCGCTAATGCTTGCTATTAATGGAGAAATGGCAGAAATTAATTTAATGACTAAAATACTTGGAGCNCCTTTTGAAGAAAAAGATATATATTTGAAATATACAATGCCTTCATATTTAGATGAGCATTATGTTACATATTGTGGAACCTAAAATAATTTAGCTAAATTATCCTAAGATACCAAGTGTAATTCTTGGATGCTCCTGAAAGTCTTTTAAATTTACAATGTCTGAAAAACGATTATCTTTAAAAATATTTTTCACTTCTTTTTGTTGCTGGTAACCATGTTCCAGTATCAGCATACCACCCCTCTTGATAACATTAGTTGACTGCTTAACAATTGATTTTATATCTCTCAATCCATTATCTGATGCAACTAAAGCTTGATTTGGTTCATGAGATAAATTGCATAGATGGGGGTCATGATTTCCGATATAAGGAGGATTACTTACAATCAAATCAAAAGAGTCTATTTTGAAACATGATAGCCAGTTTGCATGAATAAGTGAGAAATTTTTTGCACGAAGAGTTTTTTTATTTTTAGCTGCAACATATAGAGAATCTAAAGAATAATCTGAACCATAAACATCAAATTTTGAATTTTTTAAAGCTATTGATATTCCAATGCAACCAGAGCCTGTTCCAGCATCTAAAACTTTTAACGCAGATGAAAAATTATTATTAATATAATCAACCAATATTTCTGTTTCTGGTCTTGGAATTAAGACTCGTGAATCTACATAAAAATCATTTTCATAAAATTTAGTTATATTAAGAATATAGTCTAAGGGTATTCCTTCTTTCTTCTTATCGATAAATTCTTTAATTAAGTTTTGTTCTTTCTTNTTGAGTCTCCTATCTTTATCAACATAAATATCTTTATCATTAAAAAACAATTTTTCTTTTAAATAAAAAATGAATTCATCTCTAATAGAATCGCTATTGTGCTTTTTTAGGTAATAACTAAGTTTATTACTCAATTATTCTGATTCGAGTTGTGAAAGCATGGCTAGCTGGTTTTCTGCTAACAATGCATCGCATATAGTTTTAATGTCCCCATCCATGATTTGATCTAAATTATGTTGCGTAAGTTTAATTCTATGGTCTGTCATCCTTCCTTGCGGAAAGTTATATGTTCTAATTTTTTCACTTCTATCTCCAGTACCAACTAAAATTTTTCTTTCACTTGCAATACTCTCTTGTTGATTATCTATTTCTTGTTGTTTTAATTTTGCAGCTAATAATGAAAGTGCTTTTTCTTTATTTTTATGTTGTGATCTTCCATCTTGACATTCAACTACTATGCCTGAAGAAATATGTGTTAAACGAACAGCTGAATCTGTTTTATTTACATGTTGTCCACCTGCACCAGAGGCTCTAAATGTATCTACTCTCAAGTCATTTTTGTCGATATTAATATCTTGCACCTCTTCTATTTCAGGTAATATCGCAACTGTGCAAGTTGAGGTATGCACTCTACCTTGTGATTCTGTTTCTGGGACTCTTTGAACTCTATGCACTCCTGATTCAAATTTAAGCACCTTAAAAACACTTTTACCTACCAGTTTCGCTACAACTTCTTTCAGACCTCCTTGTTCAGATGGTTTTATATCAATTACCTCTAAATTCCAGTTCTCTCTTTCTGATAATCTTGTGTACATTCTGAAAAGATCCCCAGCAAAGATACTTGCTTCATCTCCTCCAGCTCCTGCTCTAATTTCTAGAAATGCAGAACCGNCATCAGCTGAATCCTTTGGGAGCAACATTAATTTCAATTCTTGTTCAAGCCTTTCAGGCATATCTTGATAATTCTTAAGTTCATCTTCAGCTAAACTTTTAAGATCTTGATCTCCTGAATTAATAATTTCATTTGCCTCACTTATACTATTTAGAATAGCTTTATATTGTTCAAATTTTTCAACTATTGGCTTAAGTTCTGAAAATTCCTTATTTAAAAGTGTATATTTTTCTATATCCTTTACAGTTTCAGAGTCAACTAATAAAGTTTCTATTTCTTTAATTCTATCTTGCAATTGTTCAAGTTTTTTAAGCATTGAGTCATGCATTATCAAAAAACCTTTTAATCATAGATTCTATTACATGCCCTTCAACATTTTTTAAATCTTTAAAATCATCAAAATTAGTATTTTTAATATTCATCGTCTTTATACTTCGANCTAATTCTGAAAAATCATTAGTCTTTTTAAATTGTTCAATTTCGTCTTGCGATAANTTATTTAAGAATTCTTTTAGTTGTATATTTAATTTATCGACCTTTGATTTCTTATTAATTGAATCTATTGCTGTTTTTGCNTCTAAAACAATGATTTTCATTGCTTTGTCAGCTTCAATAGATCTTTGACCAAAATTATCTTGTGTGATTTTTTCAATATCATCAATAGTAAATAAGTAAGCTTTTTCAATAGTTCTTATTTCTTCTTCAATATTTCTTGGGACACCTAAATCAATTATCAACATAGGCTTGTTAAATCTTTTACTCAGAGCATTTTCTACTGCCCCTTTGCCAACAAGAGGTAATTCAGTTATCGATGAGGCGATAACAATATCTGCATTTTCTAATTCACTATGTAATTTTTCTAAAGATGCAGAAATAATTTCATACTCATTGGTAATATTAATTTTTTTAATGGTTCGATTAACTACTCTAATTTTTTTTATGCCCCTTTTATAAAGATTTTGCATAAGATTTATGCCCATGTAACCAGCACCTATTACCAGTACATTTTGTTGATTTGGATTTTCAAAAATATTGTTTACTAATTTAATTGCGAGACCGCTTATTGAGATTGAATTTAAACCAATCTCAGTTTCAGTTCGTGCTTTTTTAGAAATCTCAATTACCTTATTTGATAGTAGTTGTAGCTTNCCTTTCAATATTTTCATATTTTGTGCATTTCTTAGGGCTTGTTTAAATTGTCCAAATATTTCTTGTTCTCCTAGNACTTGAGAATCAATGCCTGAAGCAACTTTACACATGTGAACTAAAGCATCGTGATCATTTAAAAAATAAAATTTACTCTTTGGAATTTTATTTATATTAAGAATATTAAATATTTCTCCAAAAACTTTTTTAGATATATTCTTGTCTGCATACATGTATAACTCAGTTCTATTACAAGTTGATATGGCAAAAATTGAATCAAGACTGCTGCCAAAGATTGATTTCAAATTATTATCTAATAAAATTTGGTTAGACTCATTTATAATAAAGTTCTCTCTATCAGAAACACTTGAAGTCTTATGATTAATGCCAAATAACTGTAATTCCATAGTAAAAAAAGCCTCTATTGCCTTGTGTTTTTTCTTATTAGCATCTTGTGTTGGTATTAACAATTATAGCAACTCAGCTTCATATAAAGGAAAAGTAGTTTTAAATTCACCTAATAGTGAGCAGTTATCATTTAATATCTTGTTAACTAGCAATAAAAACAGCACTATTATACAGATACAGAGGCCATTTTATGGAAATTTTTTACAAATTAAATATGATAAATCAAAGAATTTAATGAAATATATTTCTAGGGATGGTAGTTATGAGGTTAATGCTGAAATACCAAAAAATATTGAAAACATAGTTAATAATTGTCTTTTAAAGGATAAATATATAGACGAGGGATTTGAAAGTAATCATAGTTTTAATATTGAATGTTTTAAGGATAATGATAGATCAAATTTTTATATAAAATATAAAAATTCGTCTTACAAAGGCTTTTTAATTAAAAATGAATGANATAATCACAAAATGTCCAGCAAAAATTAATCTTAATCTACAAATATTAGATAAAAGAGAAGACGGTAAACACAATTTAAGAACACATTTCCAACTTATTGATATATATGATCAACTAAAATTAAAATCAAATAAAAACGGTGACATTATTATTAAATCTGATGAAACTTATCTTAGCGGCAAAAATAACACAATCTATAATGTAGCAAAGAAATTACAAAACATTATGAATAATAATGAAGGAGTTGATATTGAGGTTAAAAAAAACATACCAACTGGTTCTGGTCTTGGCGGAGCTAGCTCAAATGCGGCTTCAACATTAGTTGCTTTGAANAAAATTTGGGGATTAAATTTAAATGAGCATGAGTTAACTAAAATTGCATCTTCTATTGGAGCAGATGTTCCATTTTTTTTGTTTGGTAAAAATGCTATCGGTGAAGGCATTGGAGATAAGTTAGAAGAGATTGATGTAATAACAAAAAAAATATTAGTTATAACACCAAGCATTCATTCATCTACAAAAGAAATGTTTAATCTTTATGATAAATCAAAGAACTCCATCAAAAATATTACTTTAGATAAACAAAATAGTTTTTGGAGTATTTTTTTAAACCAAAATTTTAGCATTGAAAAGTTTATTTTTAATAATTGCTTAGAAAATAAAATTAATCTTAGTGGAAGTGGTTCCTCATTATTTATTTACTATGAAGATGATAATGAAATTGATAAAATTATAAAAAAAATTCCAAGTAATTGGAGATTCTTTTTGTGTAAACCATTACAATATTCGCCGATAAGTTACTTATAAAAACCTTGGGGTGTAGCCAAGCGGTAAGGCAACGGGTTTTGATCCCGTCATGCGTAGGTTCGAATCCTACCACCCCAGCCATATTTTTTTTATAATGTATTGAGAGGAAAAAATGATTAGCAAGAAATTAGACATCTTTACTGGTACTTCGAACCCTGATTTAGCTGAAGAAGTATCAAAAATGCTTGGAATAAAAATTTCAGCTGCCGATGTAGGTTATTTTTCTGATGGTGAGTTAAAAGTTGAGATCGAAGAAAATGTAAGAGGTCATGATACATTCATAATCCAATCAACCTGTTCTCCAACTAATAAAAGTGTTATGGAGATAATGTTGATTGCAGATGCTTTGAAAAGATCATCTGCATCGAAAATTACTGCAGTTGTTCCATATTTTGGATATGCAAGACAAGACAGAAGAGTAAGATCAGCCAGAGTTCCTATTAGTGCAAAAGTTGTTGCAGATATGTTTGCATCGGTAGGTATAGACAGAGTTTTAACAATTGATCTTCATTCTGAAACAATTCAAGGATTCTTTGACATGCCAGCTGATAATGTTTATGCAACTAAATTAATGGTAGATCATATAAAAGATAATAATGATAGAAAAGAAGTTATTGTGGTTTCGCCAGATGTTGGAGGAGTTGTAAGATCTAGAGCATTAGCAAAATTATTAGATGATACAGACTTAGCAATAATTGATAAAAGAAGAGCTGTTGCAAATCAATCGGAAGTNATGAATATAATCGGTNATATTGAAGGGAAAGTCTGTATTGTGCCGGATGATATTATTGATACAGCTGGAACTCTATGCAATGCTGCTAATGCTTTAAAAGAGAAAGGTGCAAAGTCAGTAAAGGCATATATTACCCACCCTGTCCTTTCTGGACCAGCTATTGATAGATTAAATGATTCAGCNATTGATGAATTAGTTGTAACAAATTCAATTCCTTTAAACAAAGAAGCTCAAAAATGCAGTAAAATACGCGTCATTTCATTNGCTAATACTATTGCGGAATGTATAACGCGTCTAAGCAATGAAGAATCATTAAGTGAAATGTTTTTATAGAGAGAATTATGGCTGATCAAATAATATTAAATGCTGACATACGTGAAAGAACTGGCTCTAATAAAGCACGTGTAATAAGAAACATAGATGGAATGATACCTGCGATTGTCTATGGTGACGAAAAAGATACACTTAATNTAAAACTAAAACTAAATGAGCTTACAAAGGCTGCAGAAAATGAACTTTTTTATACTCAAGTCCTTTTGATAAAAACTGAAGGTAATGAAGAGAAAGTCGTATTAAAAGAACTTCAAAAAGATCCAGCAAAAGGAAAATTTTTGCATGCAGACTTCCAAAGAGTTTCAAGTAAAACTAAACTTAAAGTTGTGATTCCAGTCAATTTTATAAATGAAGAGGAATGTGTAGGTATAAGAGAGGATGGTGGCGTAGCAGCAAAAGCAATAAGAGAAATTGAAATTATGTGTCTTGCTGGAAATATTCCAGAATCAATAGACATTGATATTGAGAATCTTCATCTTGGAGAGGCAATAAGATTAACAGAAATATCACTTCCTGAAGGTTCTGAAATTCCAGGACTGACTGAGGAGACTGATCAAATGGTGGTTTCAATAAATGAACCAAGAGCAGTTGAGGAGGATCCAGAGATAACAGAAGAATCAGATGATGGAGAANTTATTGATGGTGAAGAAGCAACTAAAGAAGAATCAACTGAAGATGCTGATACTGCTGAAGGATCTGAAGAAGAAGCATCTTAAAGAGAGTCTAAACATTGTATAAGTTATGTATTATTGGGCTTGGTAATCCAGGATCTAAATACGACCAAACAAGACATAATATTGGCAAAGATTGGATATTAAAAATATCTAACAAATTTTTTAAAGAATTCACAAACAAGATAAAGTTTGAGGCACAAATAGGTAAGTCTCATAATGATAATATTTTGTGGATTATTCCTTCTAACTATGTAAATAACTCGGGTAAAACTATAAAAAAAATTATAAGGTCAACAAATATAAATGCTAAAAATCTTTTAGTTATTCATGACGAGCTTGATCTTTATCCTGGTGATATTAGATTTAAAGAAGGTGGTGGCCATGGAGGCCATAATGGATTAAAAGACATTATTGAAAAAATTGGAACTAATGACTTTAATAGAATACGTGTTGGAATTGGACATCCTGGATCAAAAGAAGAAGTCAGTAACTGGGTATTAACAAAATTTTCACCCAGTGAGGAACAATCATTAAATAAATCTTTCAAAAGATTTGAAGAAGTATTTGATATGATCTGTGAAAATCAAATAGAAAAGGTTCAGAAGATACTTCATACAAAATAAGATTATATATGGGTTTTAAGTGTGGAATAATTGGTCTTCCGAACGTAGGNAAATCTACTTTATTTAATGCTTTAACTAAATCANAGATTCCAGCTGAAAACTTTCCATTTTGTACAATAGATCCAAATATTGGAAAAGTAGCATTACCAGACATTAGACTTCAAAAAATTAATGATATTGTTAATTCAGAAAAAACTATCCCTGCTGTTCTAGATTTGGTTGATATCGCTGGTCTTGTTAAAGGCGCTTCTGAAGGTGAGGGATTAGGAAATTCATTTTTATCAAATATAAGAGAAATGTCAGCATTAGCGCATGTTGTTAGATGTTTTAAAGATGAAAATGTTACACATGTTGATGGCTCTATTGACCCTATAAGAGACGTCGAGATAATTAATTTAGAGTTAATATTATCCGATATAGATTCTGTGAATAGAAGATTAAATAAGTGTGAAAAGCTTTTAAAAACAAATGATAAAGATAATTTAATTAAATACGACTTGCTTTGTATATTAAAGAAAAATTTAGAAGAAGGTAAATTGATCAACGTTAATGACTTTACCAAAGAAGAAAACAAATTAATCAAACAATTTCAGCTTTTATCATCTAAGCCAACCTTTTTCATTGCAAATATTTCAGATTATCAAAAGTGTTCCAGTGAACTAAATCAGCTAAAACAAATAGCTGCTGAATTGGGGTCATTTGTTATACCAGCATCTATTAAAATTGAACAGGAAATTTCATTATTAGAAGATGATGAAAAAAAAGAATACTTAGAGCTGATGGATATGGACGAACCAGTTCTTAATAAAATTATACTCAAAGGTTATGAGATGCTAGGTCTTCAAACTTTCTTTACTGCGGGACCAAAAGAAATTAGAGCATGGACAATCAAACATGGAAGTCTAGCGCCCCAGGCAGCAGGAGTAATACATACTGACTTTGAAAGAGGTTTTATAAAGGCAGAAGTTATTGATTTTAACGATTATTTTGAATGTAATGGTGAGCAAGGAGCTAAGGAGAAAGGGANGCTCAGATTAGAAGGAAAGGAATATATTGTTAAAGATGGAGACATAATCCATTTTAAATTTAATGTTTAAGAAAATAATTGACTCTCGAGATTATAAGATTATCATTCAACGACTGGCTATGTAGCTCAGATGGTTAGAGCACAGCACTCATAACGCTGGGGTCGGTGGTTCAATTCCACCCATAGCCACCATTTAACTACCTTTTATTTATAAGAAATATAATAATTAAAGATACTAGCGCAACAATACCGTTATCACCAATTGCTTCAATAATGTTTATTAAATTAGAGTAGACATATCCAACAAAAGGTGCCTCAGGTCCAAAAACAATACCTAGTAATAGAGCTACTGCAACAACTAGCAAAAGAACATCTGTTACCTGCTTTAAGTAGCTTTTAATTTTGTTTAATGAATAAAAAAAATCTAGTTTCATAAAANTTCTTATTAAATCAAAGGGAGAAATTAATCTCCCTTTGANAAAAATGATTACTTAAGTAATCCTATTAAGATTGCAGCAACTAGCAATCCAACNAGACCTGCATCTCCAAGTGATGAAACAACACCTAGAAGATTATTAAGAACATCGCCGAAGAACCAAGTATTACCAAAAACAATACCAGCTACAACGCCTAATCCAATAACGGCAACAAGTATTTTTGTAAGACTTGAAACCACATCACCTATCATTTTCATTGCATTTTCCATAATAACTCCCCCCTATTAGGTTTTTTTATGTTTTGCATTATTGATCTGAACACAAAAGATTCTGTATATCAAATTATGTTAAGTAATTCATGACACAATATTTGACATCCATAAATATATCTAATAANAGAAGTTAATGTGTTTTTTTAATACAGATTATTCAGAATTATCAGCGATTGCTTTCATAGAAAGTTTCATTTTTCCTCTATCAAATCCTATAAGCTTGACTTCTACTTCTTGCTCTTCTTTAAGAACATCTGCAACATTCTCGGTTCTTTCTTCAGAAATTTCAGATATGTGAAGTAATCCATCTTTGCCTGGTAGGATATTAACAAAAGCTCCAAATTCAACTATTTTGACAACTTTGCCTTTATAAATTTTATTCAATTCTGGTTCTTCAAGAATTTCTTCTATTATTGCAAGACACTCTTTCATTGAGGCTTGATTTTGACCAAAAACAGAAACCACTCCGTCATCATTAACATCAACAGTTGCNCCAGTTTTTTCTTGCATTCCCTTTATGACAGCACCACCTTTTCCAATTATCTCTTTAATCTTATCTTTATTAACCATGAAGGTCTTCATGGCAGGTGCATTTTCAGATAAATCTTTTGGTGAAGATATAACATCATTCATAATGCCCAAAATATGGTTTCTAGCGTTTTTAGCTTTAACTAATGCGGTTTCCATAATAGATTCATTAATNCCTTTAATCTTAATATCCATTTGAAGTGCTGTAATTCCTGNTTCCGTACCTGCAACTTTAAAATCCATATCACCTAAATGATCTTCATCACCAAGAATGTCAGTAAGAACCGCGAAATTATCTCCTTCTTTAATAAGACCCATTGCAATACCTGCAACTGGGCTTGAAAGAGGTACACCAGCATCCATTAAAGAAAGCGAAGTGCCACAAACTGANGCCATCGAACTAGATCCATTAGATTCAGTAATCTCAGACACAACTCTCATCGTGTATCCAAAATCATCAACATCAGGAAGCACAGCTTTAATTGCTCTTTTAGCTAGGTTCCCATGCCCAATTTCTCTTCTTTTAGGTCCCATTGGCATACCAATTTCTCCAACGCTGTATGCAGGAAAGTTATAATGGAGCATAAAATTATCAGAACTCTCGCCTTCTATTGATTCAATTCTTTGGGCATCTCTTGATGACCCGAGCGTAGCAGCAACGATTGCTTGAGTCTCCCCTCTTGTAAATAAGGCAGATCCATGAACCGCTGGTAGAACATTAGTTTCAACAAAAACTGGCCTAACTGTATCTAAATCTCTTCCATCAATACGAGGCATATTATTTAAAATATTACTTCTTACAATATCTTTTTCAAGATTTTTAAATGCTGATAAGACTTTACCAACTTCCATCTCATCTAAATCAATATAATTTTCTAATATTTTATCTTTTATATTTCTAAGGTTTTCATTTCTNTCAGCTTTATTAGAAATTTCAAATGCTTTTACAATTTCAGCTTTATACTTGTTCTCAAGCTCTGAATAATATACATCTTCTTCTTGAGTCTCTATTGGCCAATCCTCATTACCAACAAGATTTTTTAAATCATTACATGCATTAATGACTGACTTCATTTCCTGATGTCCATATAGAACGGCTCCAAGCATTAAGTCCTCGTTTAATTCTTTAGCCTCTGATTCAACCATAAGAACAGCTTCATCGGTGCCAGCTACTACCATATCCAGATAAGAATCCTTTAACTCTTCAAAACTTGGATTTAAGATATATTCTCCGTCTACAAAACCAACTCTTGCTGCGCCCATTGGGCCATCAAAAGGGACACCAGAAATTGATAGAGCAGCCGATGCTCCTATCATTGCAGCAATATCAGGATTTTGCTTTTTATCAGAAGACATAACAGTGCAGAAAATTTGTATTTCATTTTTGAAATTTTCTGGAAACATTGGTCTTATTGGCCTATCAATTAATCTAGAGGTTAGAGTTTCTCTTTCAGTAGGTCTTGCCTCTCTCTTAAAAAATCCACCTGGAATCCTTCCTGTGGCATAAAATTTTTCTTGATAAAACACTGCAAGGGGAAAAAAATCCTTTTTTGGGTCAGCTTCTTTTTTTGCAACAACAGTTGTTAATACTACTAAATCTCCTATTGAAACCATTACTGCAGCTGTAGCTTGCCGAGCAACCTTATTTGTTTCAATTTTTACTTTCTGATTACCATACTCAAACTCTATACTTGTAGATTCTAATTTATTATTTTCCACGATCTTCCTTTTATATATTTTGTGAATTTATCCTCTTAGGTTTAGCTTTTTAATTAGCTCATCGTAGCTAACAGTATTTTTTTTCTTTAAATATGTTAAAAGCTTTCTTCTAAGATTTACCATTCTTATTAAACCATTTCTGGAATGATGGTCTTTTTTGTGATTTTTAAAATGATTTTGAAGTTTATTAATATTTTCAGTTAAAAGTGCAATTTGCACTTCTGGTGATCCAGTATCACCTTCATTTCTTTTATATTTCTCAACTATACTAGCTTTTTCTTCAGTTAATAATGCCATTTTTATATCCTCGTAATGTTATAAGTGAAAACTGCTAACCTCACATTACTAAAGTAAGCGTGCGAATATTATAACTTATTAATGTNTTAAACAAGTTGTTTATGTTGTAGGAAATTATTTTTAATTTTTCCTATACCTAGAAAGTTACCACTTTTGCAAAATACTCTCAAAAGATTGGATTCACTGCTTTTATCTAAAACCTTTACACCATTAATAAATTTCTTTAGGTCTTCTCCATCAATTATAATTTTTTNAAAATCACTAAATGCATCATCGATATTTATAATATTTTCTATTTCGATCTCAGATGCGATATTTGCTTGATTAAGAAAAAAGTTTCCCTGAGATAATCTTTTCAATGATCTCATATGTGCTCCACACTCAAAGTGATTTCCTAAATCTCTTCCAATTGACCTAATGTAAGTGCCCTTTGAACAATGTATTCTAAAAGAACAAATTTTTTCATTCATATTAAAGTTTTTTATGCTCTTTATAGTTATTCTTCTTGACGGTTTTGTAATAAATTCTCCTTTTCTTGCATATTCATATAAAGGTTTGCCTTTATGTTTTAGTGCTGAAAAGAAGGGTGGAATCTGCATTGAATCACCAATAAGATTATCTAATATNTTCTTTACTTCAGACTTTTTAGGTAATCTGTTGGACTGGTATATTATATTTCCAGTTGAATCTTCTGTATCGGTTGAGGTTCCAAGTTCAAACTGAACATCATAAGTTTTATCTGATTCAAGAAAATAGCTAGAAAATTTAGTTGCTCTATTTACAGCTAGGATTAATAATCCAGAAGCTAAAGGATCTAAGGTTCCTAAATGTCCAACTTTTTTTGCTTTAATTGTCTTTTTAATCTGTTGAACTATAGAATTTGATGTAACTCCTGATTCTTTGTTTACAAGAATAAATCCGTTCATTATTATAAATTCTTTAATAATTTTTCAATGTTTTCAGAATATTCGATGCTTTCATCAAATCTAAATTTTATTTTTGGTATTCTTCTTATTTTGATTTTTTTAGATAAATTAGATCTAATCATTCCAGAGAGTTTTTCAAGAATTTTACTGTCAATATTGCTTTGAGTTTTTTGAATTGATTCCCCAATGATAGTATAAAAAACGGTAGCAATTCCTATATCGTCAGAAACCTTTACTGCAGTAATGTTAATATTTTGAAGTCTTGGATCTTTTATTTCTGAAGAAATTATAAGTGAAATTTCTTTTTTTAATAAATCGCCCACCTTATCAGATCTTTTAGTCTGCATATATTTTAAAGTTGTTGGGCTTCTTCCTTTCTACTAAATACCTCAATTTTGTCACCCGGCTTTATATCTTTATAATTTTTAATTCCCATTCCACATTCGTTACCATTATTAACTTCATTAACATCTTCTTTAAAGCGTCGTAAAGAATTCAGCTCTCCTTCAAAAATTACAATTTCATCTCTTAGCACTCTTACTGGTTTATTTCTTAAAACATTTCCTTCAACTACATTACAGCCTGCTACTTGTCCAAATTTTGGTGAATTAAAGACCTCAAGAACTTCTGCGGTGCCTAAAATTTCTTCTTTAATTACTGGATCAAGAAGACCACTCATCCTTGCTTTCACATCATCTAGCAATTCATAAATAATACTATGATAATTTAAGGATATGTTTTCATTCTCAATGATTTTTTTAGCTGCATTATCTGCTCTTACATTAAAACCAAGAATAATTGAATCAACAGCTACCGCTAAATTTGCATCTGATTCACTAATTCCCCCAACACCACTTGAAACAATTTTAACCTTTGCTTTTTCATTTCCAAGATCACGTAATGAGCTAAGTATTGCCTCACAAGTGCCACCCACATCTGTTTTAACTATTACATTTAAGACTTTTTTTGTTTCTTGACCTAAAGTTTCAAAGAGATCACCAACAGTTTCATCTTTTTGCTTTAATAATTTTTTTTCATTCTCTTTTATAGTTCTAAACTCTGCGATTTCTCTTGCTTGTTTTTCATTTTCAACCACTTGAAAGGTATCACCTGANGTTGGAACTGTATTTAAACCAAGCACTTCTACAGCTGCAGATGGACCTGCTGTTTTAATTTTATTTCCTTGACTATCAATGATACTTTTTATTTTTCCCATTGCATTACCTGACACAACTAAGTCCCCAACTTTTAATGTTCCATTTTGGATCAAAAAAGTAGAAACAGATCCTTTGAATTTATCTAACTCAGATTCAATAACAACTCCTTGAGCCGCGCCATTAAAGTGAGCTTTAAGTTCTAAAATTTCTGCTTCAAGTGCTATTCTTTCTAAAAGATCATCAACACCATCACCTTTAAGAGCAGAAATTGGAACCATTCCAATATTCCCCCCCCCAATCTTCTGGAGTCAAATCTTTTGCTGCAAGATCCCCTTTTACTTTTTCAGAATCTGCTCCATCTAAATCTATTTTATTTATTGCAACAACAATAGAGACACCAGCAGCTTTGGCATGGTTAATTGCTTCTTCTGTTTGAGGCTTTATACCATCATTAGCAGCGACTACTAAAACAACAATATCGGTGGTGTTTGCACCTCTAGCTCTCATCGAAGAAAATGCAGCGTGACCAGGAGTATCTATAAAAGTTAATTTTCCTTTTGCAGTATTAACTTCATAAGCTCCAATATGCTGAGTAATGCCTCCAGCTTCTCCATCAACGATCTTAGTATTTCGAATAAAGTCTAGTAGTGTTGTTTTACCATGATCCACATGCCCCATAACAGTAATGACTGCTGGTCTGATTTTAGCTTCATCCTTATATTGAATTAAGTTAGCTAAGTCTTCTTCAAGATTTTCTTCTTGTGTTGCAATTCCTTCATGACCTATTTCTTCAACAACTAATATTGCCGTTTCTTGATCTATAAAATCATTTAGTGTAGCTACGACACCAAGACTCATTAAATTCTTTACAACTTCATTTCCCTTTACAGCCATTAGTTTAGCAAGCTCTCCGACTTGAATTGTTGAAGGTACTTCAATTTCTTTTTTTATAAATTCTTTTGGTGCTTCAAATTGGTGCTTCGATTCATCAAAATTGCTTGCTTCTTTTCTTTTATAGGCATTTACAACATTTGATAACTGATCTTTAACATCTACAGTCTCTCCAGATTTTTTTTGATTATCTGATTTTGCAAATTTATTTTTTTGCTCTTGCTTCAGCTTTACTGCCGCTCTTAATTGTTCTTCTCGCTTATTTTGCTGTTCTTTTAATTGCTCAGAAGCTGCAGCTCGTTTNGCTTCAATATTATCTGAATAGCTTTTTTTTGATGATAATGCAGATGAAGACTTTCCTTTAGAGGTAACAGTTACTCCTGATTCAGAAGTTACCGATTTTGAAGGAGTTTTGACACCTTTTAAAAATTTTAAAAGTGCTTGTTTGTCTGAAGGTGTAACTTCATCAGTATCTTTGGTATGACTAAGACCAGCTTTCTGCATGCGTTCAATAAGAGCTTTATCAGAAATTTTTAATGTATTTGCAAAATCTTTAACCGTNATACTCAAAATATTCTTCCTTTATTTAAACCAATGTTCTCTAGCTTTCATTATCATTTTTGAAGCATCGTCATCAGATATATCAATAATCTCTTTAAGCTCGTCTATAGACAGTTCTGCTAAGTCATCTTTATTTTTAATACCTTTATTAGAGAGTTTTTGAATATTCTCTTCTTCTAAATTTAAGTCAGTTAATGATTCAACATTATCTTCTTCTTCTGTAACAGCTCCCATAGCCTCTAAGAGAGCAGCGTCCTCAGCAGCAGATTTAATTTTATTAATTTCATCTTCTGTTTCAATGAAGTCTTTAAATAGTTTGTCATCTGCATAAGCAATATCATCAAAGCTTGTGAAGCCACTTGATATAATCTGTTCAGCAATTTCTTCTTTAATTTCGAGACTATCAATAATTTTTGCAAGAAATTCTGTTTCATCAACTTTAACCTTTGCTTCTGCTTCTTCATTACTAATAATGTTTAAATTCCAACCAACTAATTTAGATGCAAGTCTTATATTTTGTCCCCTAGAACCAATTGCTAATGCTAAATTGTCTTCGTTAACTGCTATGTCCATTGACCTTGAATCTTCATCCATAACTATTGATTCAACTTTTGCAGGAGATAGTGCATTTATAACTAATTGTGCGGGATTATCATCATATATAATTATATCGATTCTTTCATTTCCAAGTTCAGAAGAAACAGCTTGAACCCTTGAACCTCGCATTCCAACACATGCTCCGACTGGATCAATCCTTCCATCATTAGTTTTAACTGCTATTTTTGATCTTGAGCCTGCATCTCTTGCAACACCTCTTATTTCAATAATATCTTCATTTATTTCAGGAACTTCTATGCTAAATAACTCTGTTACCATTTCTGGACAAGAACGATTAAGCATTAACTGAGGCCCTCTTCCTTCAATTTCAATGATTTGAAGAACAGCTCGAATTCTATCATTGATTTTATAAATTTCTCCAGGCATTAATTTATCTCTTGGGAGCAATGCTTCTGCTTCATGAGTAATATCTACAATGATATTATCTCTAGTTACCCTTTTAACAGATCCAGATACAAGTTTGTTATTTTGTGATTTAAATTGTTCAACTACTTTTTCTCTTTCAGCTTCTCTTACTTTTTGAAGCATTACCTGCCTTGCAGCTTGAGTCTCAATTCTACCGAATGTTATATTTTCTTGTTCAGATGAAAATATCTCACCAATATTAAGTTTAGAATCATCTGATGAGATATGTGTCTCATGATGAAACTCTTCATCGTCTTTGTCAAAAACTAGCCAATTTCTATGTGTAGAATACTCTCCAGTTTGTCTATTTACTTTAACAAATAAATCTGCATCTTCATGAAAGTGCCTTTGGGAAGCAGATGCTATTGCAATCTCAATTGCTTTAAAAATTAGATCTTTATCCAAGCCTTTTTCAGTTGATACTGAATCAACAACTTCTAAAATTTCATTACTTTTCATTAGAATGTTCCTTTATTAATTTACTATAATTTGGTTTTAATTTACATAAATCTATATTGCTAAATCTAAATTTCAATAGATCCATCTTATTCTCATTTTTTACATAAAAATGATTTTCATCACACTTTACTAATATTCCAGAGAACTTTCTTTTACCATTTATTAATTCTCTTGTTTTAAATTCTAGTTCTTCTCCAATATATTTAGCTAGTTGAGGAATATTAAAAAATTTTCTATCAACACCAGGAGTAGAAACTTCTAAAATATAATCTTCTCCAAGATTTACATCAAGAAGAGGTTCGTATCCAAGATCTTTAGATACATTTTCACAATCATTAATATCAACACTATTATTACTTGAATCAATAAAAATTCTTAATGTTTGCCTTTTTTTTCCTCTTAAAATTTCTATTCCCCATAAAATACAGTTATTTCTGTTTACTACAGGTTCAATAATATTTTTATACTCTTCTTTATTCATACCTTTTTATACAAAAAATGGGCATATGCCCATCAAAAATCTCCTTTTCTATGGTAGCGGGGGCTGGATTTGAACCAACGACCTTCGGGTTATGAGCCCGACGAGCTACCAGACTGCTCCACCCCGCAACGCAGCGAACATGAAGTTTAT
>NHJW02000013.1 GCA_002169625.2 Gammaproteobacteria bacterium TMED225 | reverse complement strand
AGGTATTTATTCAGGATATTGCTTCAGGTAAAAGAGAAATTGTCATTGAAAATTCATCACAAATTAGCTCACCATCGTGGTCACCCGATGGAAAATTTTTATCATTAACAATGTATCAAGACGGGAATGCAGAAATTTATATTTTAAACCTAAAAAACAAAAATCTTACGAGACTTACTAATCATTATGCAATAGATACCGAATCAACTTGGTCACCAAGAGGTTCAAAAATCATGTTTACTTCAGGTCGTTCAGGATCTCCTCAATTATATGAATTAGATTTAAGAAAGTTTAATGCAAGACCAAAAAGATTAACTTTTGAGGGAAACTATAACGCAAAAGGATCATACCTTCCAAATAATGACGGCATCGTCTTTGTTCACAGAGCAAAGAGTAATTTTCAAATAGCTTTAAAATATTTTAATGAAAACTTTGTAAGACCCCTTACCGATGCTCAAATGGATGAATCTCCTAGCATTTCACCCAATGGAAATGTTATAGTTTATTCGATTACAGACCAAGGCATGGGTTTGCTCTCAGGTGTTACATTAAGTGGAGCAAAGTTCAGACTTCCTGCCAAATATGGAGCAGTTAGAGAGCCATCATGGTCTGGATTTTTAAGATAAAATCAATGGAGTGAGTATGTTTATTTTTAAAAATAATATAAATCTTATAATTGTATTAATCTTTATATCCTCTTGTTCAACTTTGAATGTTACGCAGGAAAGTGTTAATTCAGAGAACATTATGACCATTGAAACCTCAGGACCTAAAGATGATTATATTAATTATGATAGTCAGGCAGTATTTGCTAATGCAACGATATACTTTGAATTTGATAAATCAAATTTAACCAGTAAATCAATTCAAACTCTTAAAAGTGCTGTTAATGCTTTAAAAGAAAATTCGTCTATAAAAATTACTTTGGCTGGTCATGCGGATGAAAGAGGGACTAGAGAATATAATTTAGCTTTAGGTCAAAGAAGAGCAGAAATAGTAAGCGATTATTTAGTTCTCAATGGTATACAAAATCAAAGAATTACTGTTAAAAGCTATGGAGAAGAAAGACCTGCAGTAATTGGACAAGATGAACAAAGTTATGCAAAGAATAGAAGGGTTGATATAAATTAATGAGCATTAAATCTTTGCCCATTATTTATATCTTTATTTTTTCATTTTTACCAGTTGTAACTTTTGCCAGTGAAAACGAAAGTGTAAAAAGTGATATCTTATTTTTAAAGATTCAAGAACTTGAAGAAGAGATAGCGGATCTAAGAAATAAAATAGAGTCGCAAAACTTTCTTATAGAAAAGCTAATTGATGAATCATTAGATTTAAAAGAAGATATTCCACAAAATAATAATGTAACTTTGAGTAAAGATATTAAATTTGATGGTGTTGAAGATCCCGAAAGTAAAGAGCAGGTATACAAAGCAGCTGTTTCTGCGCTAGAGAAACAAGACTTTAAAGAAGCTTTCAGTTTGTTTGAATATTTTGTAGATAGTTTTAACGATGATGAAAAAAAACCGCTTTCATATTTTTGGCTTGGTGAAATTTCTTTAATTAATAATGATTTTGAAAAGTCTAATGTATTTTTTATGGAATTGATTAGCTCATACCCAAATCATTATCGAGTTCCATTGGCTCATAAAAAAATTGGAGATATTTATCTAAAATCAAATGAAATTGAGAATGCAAAAAATAAATATAATTATGTTGTTAGAGAATATCCAAATAATACCGCATCATCCTTAGCCTTGCAGTTATTGAAAAATATGGAATAATCACCATCTTCTATTATGAATAATNACGTGGGTCGCTAGCTCAGNTGGTAGAGCAGTTGGCTTTTAACCAATTGGTCACAGGTTCGAATCCTGTGCGACCCACCATGATTGGAGAAACTTTTGATTAATTTCATAAAGAATACCTTTTCAAGAGACTCTTTGCTTGCATCATTATTATTTTTCTTTGTTCTTNCTTCTTGGTATATCTTAAGGCCTGTCCGAAATGAAATGGCAGTAGCAAACGTAAATGAATTGCCATACTTACTCGCTGCAGGTGCTATAGCAATGTTGATGGTGAATCCACTTTATTCATGGATAGCATCAAAATCGAACCTTAAAAANATTATTATATCTTGCTATTCATTTTTAATTCTAAACTTAATTTTTTTTCTATTTTCATGGAAATTTCTAGGTCTTAGCGACTCAATATGGCTTGGTAGAATATTTTATATCTGGTGCAATGTATATTCTTTTTTCATNGTATCAATATTCTGGGTATTAATTATTAATTTATACAGAGACTCTAAAAAAAGAGCTTTTTATGGTGTCATCATGGCAGGTGGATCATTAGGTGCATTATTTGGTTCTGAGATTTCTAAAAGATTTGCAAATTCTTTTAATGAGTTAGGATTAGAATTATTTAGCTTATCAGCTGCATCTTTCCTTTTTTTAGCAATGTTATTAGCAATTTATATGGTGTCTACCGCTCAAAAAAATAATATATTAGAAATTGAAAGTATTGGTGGCGGAAGCTTAGATGCTATTAAAAACACCTTAAAAATAAATGAAATAAGAAATATTGGAATGTATGTCTGGATTTGGACTGCGTTAATGACAATTCAATGGATCACTGCAATAAATATTGTTGAAGAATGGTCTCAAAATTCAGAACAAAGGCTTAAATTTTTTGCAACAATTGAACAAGTTATATCGCCACTTACACTTATTGTTCAATTATTTTTTACAAATCTTATTATCAAAAGATTTGGAATTAAAAATATAATGTTTCTATATGGTATTTTATTTTGCTTAGCTTATTTCCTTTATGGCTTAGCACCTTCAATAATCTCTGTGGGGATTGTCACAATCATTCTTAGAGTTTTTGAGTATGGAATTAATAAACCAACAAGAGAAACAATATTTAGTACACTTAAAAAGAATGATAGGTATAAATCAACTGTNTTTATTGATACTTTTNTTTCAAGATTCGGAGATTTATCAGGAAGTACTTTTATTGCTATGGGCAAGCTAACCAGTATTGCGTCAACTACATTTCCATTAGTTGCAATACCTATAGCAGGCTACTTATCNTTTTTAGGTTTACGAATATCTAAAAAAATTAGAACTAAAGACCTCTAGATCTATTTATATCTTCTTTAATTTCAATAATTTTTGACATTATTCTGTCAGACACTTGAAAATTGTTTTGAGTCAATTTTAAAGCAAACTCTAATTGGTTTAGTGCCCTTTCTTTTTGTCCAAGAAGAAGAAAATATTCGGCTCTACTTTGATGATATCCAATTATATCTTTGCTACTTCTTTGAATTTCAGAAAGTANCAGCCATAANTCAGGATTATTATTTTTTCTTAAAAGCTGGTCTCTTATTATTTCTTCTGATTCAAAATATTTTTTCATTGCTAACAATATTTTTGATTTTGAAATAGATAGAGGGTAGTTACGTGGAGAGATTTCTAAAAATTTATCAGCTAAATTCAAAGCTTTTTCAAAATCACCTGATTCTAATAGAATATCAACTTTTGTATTGTTAAGAACTAAATTTTTTGGATATAAATTTATTAAATTATCAATTAACTCAATACTTTCTTTGTAGTTATTATTTTTTTTGTGTGCCAAAGAAAGACCGTATATATTAGAATCTGATGAGACCTCACTCACTCTTGATTTAAATAGCCTTAATGCATTTGTTGGTATAGTTTCATAATATATTTCTAGTCTTGCTTTCATTAATGCAAATTCTAAAGAATCTTCTTTTGTTCCATCTTTTGGAAGATTTTCGGCTGCATTGAATGCATCACTAATTCTTGAGGTTGAAAGAGGGTGGGTAAGAAGAAATTCTGGTGGCAGATCTCCTGAAAGTCTTCTAATTTCATTCATNTTTTCAAACATTTCGCCCATAGAATTTGGGTTATAGCCAGCATTGACAAGATTTGCAAAGCCAACTCTATCAGCTTCTTTTTCAAAAAGTCGACTATATCTTAAACTTTGAGATTGAAGAATAGCNGGACCTACTGCCATTGCATTTGGATTATTACTTATAAGAGCAATTGCAATTGAAGAAACCATAATTAAAGCTGATGCTAAATTACTCTCCTGAGATTTTAAAACATTTCTTGCAAAATGCCGCTGACTTAAATGNGCTAATTCATGAGCAAGCACAGATGAAAATTGTCCTTCATTATCTGCATTTAAAAAAAGACCACCATTAATACCAATAATTCCTCCAGGTGCAGCAAAAGCGTTGAGTGAGCTGTCATCGATTAATAAAATAGTGAAGTATCTATCTTTAACTTGGCTATATTCTGATAGTCTATAAATCAAATGCTCAGTATATTCAAAAAGTAGAGGGTCTGAAATTAAAGCTGCTTGTGAATAGACTTGCTGCAAAAACATTTGTCCAATAGCTCTCTCTTGATCAGAAGATACAGCACCTGAAACCCTATCACCAAGTTCAGGTAAATCCAATTCATCTATT
Source organism: Gammaproteobacteria bacterium TMED225 (assembly GCA_002169625.2). Classification (GTDB taxonomy): domain Bacteria; phylum Pseudomonadota; class Gammaproteobacteria; order Magnimaribacterales; family D2472; genus SAR86A. The sequence continues at coordinate 43,187 of NHJW02000013.1, read as the reverse complement.
TGAAGATCTTGCGAAAATAAATTTATTGATAGCATAACTATTGGTAAAATATGTAATAGATAATTTCGCATCATAAAAATAATAACTAAATTTTTAACTTAGAACATTAAAACATAGATAAAGTTTAATATTTTTTACTTAAATCTTATATATAATGTATTTAAACAATATGATTGAACATATACAAAATATATTTAAACGCATTTTTAGTAGTGAGGAAACAATAATATTCTCTTTAATTATTGTTTTTCTATTAATAATTCTTGGATTTTTTATAGAAATTTTGACTCCATTTATTATTAGTATTATTGTTGCATANTTGCTTGTAGGCCTTCAAAAAAATATAGAAAACTATAATGTTTCNTCTAATATGGCTACTGTTATTGCTTTTTCTATTTTTATAATTGTCGGTGCCGCAATGTTTACTTGGTTAATTCCACTTTTATATGTTCAATTACAATCCTTCGTGCTAGATATACCAAGATTATTTAATGATTTTCTTAATTTTGTATCAACAATACCTAGTTCATTTCCAGATTTAGTAAATTCAGATCAAATTTCAGTTTTTTTCCAAGCAGTATCGTCTGAATTAACATCAATTACTCAAAATCTTGTTAAATCATCTATTTCAGGTATTCAAAGCACAATAACAGTTCTTCTATATATAATTTTATTTCCAATTCTTGTTTATTTTTTCTTATTTGACAGAAAAAATATCATAGAGGGATGTTTAAAAATTATTCCTGGAGACAGAGCAATGTTATCTGAAGTATGGTCTGAAATGGATATACAACTCAGTAATTATGTCAGAGGGAAGGTTTTAGAAATATTCATTGTTGGTGTTGCTGCTGGCATATTATTTGCTTTTTTTGGATTAAATTATGGAGCTCTTTTAGCNGTTTTAGTTGGATTGTCAGTCCTTATTCCCTTCATAGGCGCCTTTTCAGTAACAATACCAATTGTAATCATAGGATTGTTACAATTTGGTCTTGGATCGCAATTCTATTTACTTGTTGGATTGTATCTTCTCCTTCAATTTATTGATGGAAATTTACTTGTGCCAATAATTTTTTCAGAAGCGGTAAAACTTCATCCAATAATTATAATTCTTGCTGTTTTCATATTTGGAAGTATGTTTGGTTTCTGGGGAGTCTTTTTCTCAATTCCACTAGCAACATTTATNAAAGCAGTTTGGAATGCTTGGCCTAATTCTGAATTATCAGATTAANCAACTAACTTCTTTATTTCATCAATTACTTCAACTACATGTCCTTTGACTTTCACAGATCGCCATTCTTTTATAACCTTTCCTTCTGTTGAAATTAAAAATGTTGACCTATCAACTCCTAAATATTCTCTTCCATACATTGATTTCATCTTCATAACATCAAATGCTTTACACATCTTTTCGTCAGGATCTGATAAAAGTTCGAATGGAAAAGATTGCTTCTCTTTGAAATTTTCATGAGACTTTATACTATCTCTTGATACTCCAACAATTTCAGCATTTAGTTCTTTAAAGATTTTATAATTATCTCTAAAATCTTGACCCTCAGTAGTACAACCAGGAGTAGCATCCTTAGGATAAAAATAAATAACAAGATTTTTACCTATAAAATCATCATTGGATAAATTTTTATTACTCGTACATGCGCCACTAAACTTGGGACATTTCTTACCTTCTAGTTTTTTTTCCATGTTTCTCCTTATAATTATTTTAAATAAAATAGTGTATAGTCTTATTTTTACTTAATTTACAAATGATGCAAGCATTAAAAGGAAGTTTAGTCGCTCTTATAACTCCAATGAAATTAAATGGAGATATTGATTATGAAAAATTAGACGCATTATTGGACTGGCATATTNAAGAAGGAACTAATGGAATAGTCTCTGTTGGAACAACAGGTGAATCTGCAACCTTAAATGTTAACGAACATATCCATGTAATAGANCATACAGTTACTTATGTTAACAAAAGAGTCCCTGTGATTGCAGGAACTGGTGCAAATTCTACTTCAGAAGCAATTGAGCTTACTGAAGAATCAAAAAAAATTGGCGCAGACTATTCACTTATTGTTACTCCATACTACAATAAACCAAATCAAAAAGGATTAATTGATCACTATAATAAAATTGCAGATAGTGTGGATATTCCTCAAATTTTATATAACGTGCCCTCAAGAACTGCATGTGATCTTTTACCTCCTTCAGTTGAAATNCTCTCAAAACATAAAAATATAATTGGAATAAAAGAAGCTGTTGGAACAGATGAAAGAATAGCAAGCCTTATAGAAATATCTAAAGATAATGAGAATTTTTTACTATTTTCAGGAGATGATCCCACTTATTTAAATATGCTTAAAAAAGGAGGTGATGGCGTTATTTCTGTTGCAGCTAATGTTGTGCCAAAGATGATATCAAATATTTGCAAATATGTTTTCGAACAAAATAACTATGATGCTGATCAGCTAGATAATAAATTAACTGCTTTATATCAACTCTTATTTGTCGAATCAAACCCAGTTCCTGTTAAATGGATGTTATATAAAATGAACAAGATTGAAAATTCTATTAGGCTTCCTTTGGTTGAGCTTGAAAATAAATATAAGGAAAATATTACATCTGAGATGTTAAAATTAAATTTATTATGAGAAAAGACTATATTTTAATTCCTCTTATATTTTTATATACATCATGCTCTACTTTGAGCGGACCTGATGGATATTTCCCTACAAAAAAATATGATTTTTTAGAAGAAGAGTTAGGTGAGAATATTNCTATTCCAGCAGAACTATCCGAACCTAATACAGAAAACCATTATCCTATTGAGAACTTTGAAAATNTTGATGATGTCATAGAGGTGCCGAAGCCCAGACAAATTTTTGCATCATCGGGAGATAGCTCTGTCCAGTTAAGGAGACTTGGAGAGCTTATGTGGATTTATATTGAGACACTTCCTTCAACTTCTTGGCCAATATCTAAAAATTATTGGGATACATCAACATTTGATGTTTTAAATGCTGATCCAGTAACAGGAGAAATTAATATTGATTTTGATGAAAATTCCTCACTGCAAATGAAAGTTGAACATGGTATCAAGGAAGCCTCTACCGAGATATTCCTTTATAAGCTAAATAAGACAAGTGGANATATTGAAAGTGATCCTGAATTTATACAAACTGAAATGGAAAAAATGATTGATTATTATGCGAATTCACTTTCAAATTTTTCCGGCACATCGCTGGCGGCCCAAAATTTAAACGAAATGAAAAAAGCAAATATATTCACAGAAGCTGGTCGAACTGTAATCGCACTAGATTTAAATTTTGATCGAGCTTGGTCCTCTGTAAGCAAGGCTCTTAATGCAGCAGAGATTGTTACAAATGATAGAGACAGAAGTAAGGGATTATTTTTTGTAAGTTATGCAAAAGAAGAGGAAAGAAGACTTTTTAAANTTTTTGGAGGAAGAAGCAATACTGGAACTCAAAATATTGAATTTGGTGAAGAATCTCAATTTGAAATATCTATAACAGAGATAGACAATAAAGCATATGTCCGAGCTTCTTCAAAAAATGGTAATATTGAAGAATCTGAACAACTTTTATCAAAAATAAATGAATCTTTAAGNTAATGAAAAAAATTAAAGAAATCACAAAAGGNAAGGCAAAATCAATGTTCACTACTGAAAGTGATGACCATTTAGTTATGCACTTCAGCGATGACACCTCTGCCTTTGATGGAAAAAAGAAAGAAGCATTACTTGGAAAAGGTGCAGTAAATAATCAATTTAATGCATTTATTATGGATCATCTGAAAACTAATGGTGTTGAAACACACCTTGTTGAAGTAATAGATAGCACAGATTCTCTAGTATATAAATTGGATATGTTTCCAATAGAATGTGTTATAAGGAATAGAGCCTCAGGATCAATTTGCAAAAGACTTGGAACAGAAGATGGTTTGATTCTTAAAAGTCCATTATTTGAATTTTTTTTAAAAGATGACGAACTTGGCGATCCGCTAATCAATGATGAGCANATTATTTCGTTTGGATGGGCTGATATCAAGCAAATAAATGAAATGAAGATACAAACATACAAAATAAATGAAATCTTATCAAAATTATTTTTAGATTCAGGTCTAATATTGGTAGATTTCAAAGTTGAGTTTGGAGTTTTTAAAGATAAAATTATACTAGCAGATGAATTTACACCTGATGGATGNAGGCTTTGGGACACAAAAACATTAAAAAAAATGGATAAGGATAGATTTAGACAGGGCTTAGGAGATGTTGTTGAGTCATATCATCAAGTTGCAGATAGATTAGGAATGAATATTGAAACTTGACTAAATTAGTCAGGTATTTATAATCCACTCGTGAGATTAACTACCAAAAGCAGATATGCTGTAAATGCTTTAACGGAATTGANCTTTTTACAATCTTCAGGACCAGTCTCCTTAAGTGATATATCAGCAAATCAAAATATTGAACTGACTTATTTAGAGCAAATATTTAGAAAATTAAGAATTGCAGGGATTGTCAAGAGTATTAGAGGAAGAAATGGAGGGTATGTATANGCTAAAAGTCCTGATTCTGTCTCAATTAAAGAAGTTATGCATGCGGTTGATGAAGTTCTTGATGCAACAAAATGTAATGGAACCTCTGCNTGTCATAATGGAAAAAAATGTAGAACTCACGATTTATGGCATGAGCTTAACATTTTGGTTGAAGATTATTTAGAAAAAATAACGATTGATAGTCTTGTAGAATCGAGTAATAGCCCATATATTAACGTTAAAGAAATAAATTAGATGANCACACAATCAACTATATATTTGGATTACGCATCAACAACTCCAGTTGACCCTAGAGTTGCATCAAAAATGATGGAGTTTCTAACTCCAGATGGTGAGTTTGGAAATCCAGCATCAAGATCACATCGTTTTGGATGGAAAGCAGATGAGGCTGTTGAAGAAGCAAGATCTTATGTTGCAAACTTAGTAAATTGTGATCCAAGAGAAGTAGTATGGACTTCTGGTGCTACAGAAGCTGATAATCTTGCAATTAAGGGTATTGCAAGATTTTATAAGTCAAAGGGCAATCACATTATTACATCAAAAATTGAACATAAAGCAGTGTTGGATCCTTGTAGGCAACTTGAAAGAGAAGGTTTTGAAATTACTTATCTTGATCCTAATGAAGATGGAGTTATTACTCCATCAGATGTCAAAGCAGCAATAAAAGATACAACTATACTTGTATCAATTATGCATATAAACAATGAACTTGGAACAGTTAATAACATTGAAAAAATCGGTGAAATTACAAGAAAAAATGGATCATTTTTTCATGTTGATGCTGCTCAAAGCACTGGCAAAGTGGATATTGATCTTCAAAAATTACAAGTTGATCTAATGTCGTTCTCTGCTCATAAGACCTATGGACCTAAAGGTGTTGGTGCTTTATATGTTAGAAGAAAGCCAAGAGTAAGATTAGAAGCACTTATTCATGGTGGTGGTCATGAAAGGGGTATGAGATCTGGTACGTTAGCAACTCATCAAATTGTTGGTATGGGCGAAGCATTTAGATTGGCTAATGAAGAAATGAAAAATGACAACGTTAAAATATCTCAGTTTCATCAAAAATTCCTTAATAAAGTTAAAGAAATTGATCATGTTTATATTAATGGGGACCTTAATAATAAGGTTCCAAATATTTTAAATGTAAGTTTTAATTTTGTTGAAGGTGAATCGTTAATAATGGGCTTAAAAGATATTGCTGTATCTTCAGGCTCGGCCTGTACATCTGCCAGTCTTGAACCTTCATATGTTCTAAGAGCCCTTGGAAGAAAAGATGAATTAGCTCATAGCTCAATAAGATTTTCATTTGGAAGATTTACAAGCGATGATGATGTCAGCAATACATTAGACATACTTGAAAATGTAGTTCACAGATTAAGAGAACTTTCTCCTTTGTGGGAAATGCATCTTGACGGAATTGATCTTGATACAGTTGAATGGAAAATGCATTAGGAGATAAANATGGCATATAGTAAAAAAGTTGTAGATAAATTTGAGAACACTTTAAACAATCCTGAAGCATTTAAAGTTGGTAGATTTGATCCTAAAGATACAAATGTTGGCACTGGCATGGTAGGAGCGCCTGCATGTGGTGATGTAATGAAACTTCAAATTAAATGTGAACCAAAAGGAAATACTCATGTNATTAAAGATGTAAAGTTTAAAACCTATGGATGTGGTTCAGCAATCGCATCATCAAGTGAACTAGTTGAAATGTTAATTGGTAAAACTCTTGAAGAAGCCAAAGCTATTAAAAATATCGAAATTGTTGAAGCTTTAGAGCTACCGCCAATTAAAATTCACTGTTCAGTTTTAGCTGAAGATTCTATTAAACAAGCTATCGAAGATTACGAAACAAAGCAATAGATTAAAAATGAACTCAATCAATTCAATGGAGCTTAATTTTTCTAAAAGTGCCTCCTCTCATTTTTCAAAAATGCTAAGTGAAAGGGGCAAAGGCAAAGGAATAAAACTTGGTATAAAAAAAGCAGGTTGTTCCGGATATGAATATACTTTTGATTTTGTTGATGAAATTAATGATGATTATTTAAGTTTTAACATCGATGGATGTACAGTTTTTGTTGATTCTCAAAGCCTAGTTTTTCTTAAAGGCACTCTAGTTGATTATCAAGAAGATGGTCTTAATAAAGGTATTAAATTTATAAATCCTAATGCTAAGGCTGTATGTGGATGTGGCGAAAGTTTTACACTTTAAGTTATGGCAAAAATAAAAATATGGCCTCATAAGGAGTTGTGTCCTAATGGTGCTGAAATAGAATCTATGCCAGATGAGACGATCTGTGAAGCTGCTCTNAGAAATAACATTAAGATAGAGCATGCATGTGAGATGTCATGCGCATGCACAACATGTCATTGTATAGTTAGAAAAGGTTTTGAATTACTTGAAGAAGCAAGTGATATGGAAGAAGATCTTCTTGATAAAGCATGGGGTCTTGAGCAAACATCAAGGTTAAGTTGTCAGACGATACCACCAGATGATGAGGAAATCGAAATAGAATTACCAAAATATAATATTAATATGGTCTCCGAAAANCACTAATGGAAGAGCTTGATTGGTTAGACGTGCTAGATATAGCTATTGAGCTTTCTGATAAATTTTCTGAAATAGATCCACAATGGATAAGCTTCCCAGACCTGCATAAAAAAATATGTGAACTTGAAAATTTTGTTGGTGATCCTAATAAATCAAATGAGAAAATTCTAGAAGCAATTCAAATGCACTGGATAGAAGAATATCAATAACTCTAATATAATATGCACCTATTTTTGAAAGGATATTATTATGAATATTGAACGCACTTTATCTATTATTAAACCAGATGCTGTTGGTAAAAATATCATAGGTAAGATTATTTCTAGATTTGAAGATAATGGATTAAATTTAGTTGCTGGTAAATTGATACATTTAAGTGATAAAGAAGCTTCAGGGTTTTATGCTGAACATGATGGGAAACCTTTTTTCAGCGATTTGAAGAAATTTATGACATCTGGACCAGTATTTGTTCAGGTTTTAGAAGGAGAAAACGCTGTTCAAAAAAATAGAGAATTAATGGGTAGCACAAATCCAAAGGAAGCTGCTTCTGGTACTATTAGAGCAGATTTTGCNATGAGCATTGATGCAAATGCAGTTCACGGTTCTGATTCAATTGATAGCGCAAAAAGGGAGATTGAATATTTCTTTAATGCTGAAGAAATATTGAATAAATAAATTGTCTAAAAAAATTAATCTTTTAGGTTGCTCTCTAGAGTCACTTGAAAATTTTTTTTTAAGTATTAATGAACCCAGATTTAGAGCAAAGCAATTATTAAAATGGATACATCAAAAAGGTGTNATAGACTTTAACTCCATGTCTGATTTTAATAAAGATCTTAGACGTAAACTTGTTTCAATTGCCAAGATCCAACCACCAAAGATCTATGAAGAATATGTTTCATCTGAGGGCNCNATAAAATATCTTATTGAATTAGATTCTGGATCAATGGTAGAGATGGTTGTAATACCAGAGAAAAAAAGAAGAACTCTTTGTGTTTCCTCTCAAGCTGGATGTGCACTGCAATGTACTTTTTGTGCAACTGGAGCGCAGGGATTTGAACAGAATCTTGAAAGTCATGAAATTATTGGTCAATTGTGGCTTGCAAATTTTTCTCAAAACAGCAAGCCAATTACAAATGTTGTATTTATGGGTATGGGAGAACCCCTATTAAACTTTGAACCAGTTGTTGAAGCTGCTAAATTAATGAAAGATCAGTCTTCTTATGGACTTTCAAGAAAAAGAATCACTATTAGCACTTCTGGAATTGTTCCCAACATAGATAAGTTGCCAAAAAAAATTGACGTATCTTTGGCAATTTCATTACATGCNGCAGAGGATAATTTAAGAAACGAAATCGTTCCAATAAATAATAAATACCCCATTAAATCTTTAATTAAATCATGTAAAGAATATTTAAATTATTTTGAAAATAAACGAAATATTACAATCGAGTACATATTAATTGAGGGTGTAAATGACTCAATTGAGCATGCAAAAAAATTAGCAAAACTCTTATCAAACTTATCNTGCAAAATTAATTTAATTCCTTTTAATAGCTTTAAAGGCTCAGATTACAAAAGACCAAGTAATAGTTCAATGAATTCATTTAAAAGATATTTAATGAGTAAAGGTTTCATANCTACACTTAGAATTACTAGAGGAGATGGAGTGGATGCTGCCTGTGGTCAACTAATTGGTAATCTTTCTAATTCGATAAAAGGTAGGAATTTAATAAAACATAAAATAATACAATGAAAACTGAACTCAAATCAGCTAATTCTGTAAAGACTGGTAAACAATTNNCAGAAAAAAGAATTGAGTTGGGTTTAACAATTGAAGACGTTTCTAAAATCTTGTATGTAAATAAAAATTACCTAAGCGCCATAGAAAATGGAAATTATAGTATCTTTCCAAGTGAATCTTTTGCAAAAGCATATTTTAAAAAGTATATAAAATTTTTGAAACTGGATATTGATTTTCCAAATTTATTTCCTCCAAATCCTAAAAAAAAGTATAAGAAAATTTTTAAAGAAATTAACTTTGAAAATAGTTTTTTTAAAAACTTAAAGTATTTTATTTTTTTAATTATTGGATTGGGAATAGGAATATTATTTTTCCTTTTCTTATTTTTGAATACTGTTAATGATGAATCATTAAAAAATAATAACCTTGATGAGATTTCAATATTAGTTGAAAGTATTGAAAAAAATAAGCTAGAACTCAGTAAAACAGCAGAAGAAGTTGACCTAAATAAGCTTGTATTAAAATTTGAAGGCGAGTGTTGGTTAGAAATATATATCAATGATCAGTTGATTGAGGCACAGCTTTTCTATGATGGAGATAAATATATTAAGGAAATAATAACTCCTTTCAAAATAATTGTTGGCAATGCTGATTCTGTTAAAGGGTCATATAATAATGATGAGATTGATTTTATTACCAATGCTAATAGACTTACTAAAGTAAACATTATAAATTTTACAAATGAGTAATTGGATTAAAAGAAAAAAAACTAAACTTATAAAAGTTGGTAATGTACCCGTAGGTGGCGATAGTCCAGTATCAATTCAGTCAATGACTAATACAAATACATGTGATGTTGTATCAACTATTAATCAAATAAACGAACTTGAAAATGCCGGAGCAGATATAGTAAGGGTTTCCGTACCAGGTTTTGAAGAAGCGAAAGCATTTAAAGAGATAAAATGCGCAGTTAGTATTCCATTAGTTGCTGATATCCATTTTGATTACAAAATTGCTTTAGAGGTTGCTGATACTGCTGATTGCTTAAGAATTAATCCAGGAAACATTGGTAAAGAAAGCAAAGTTAAAGAAGTTATAGATGCTGCTAAACATAATAATGTTCCAATAAGAGTTGGAGTGAATGCAGGATCACTAGAGAAAGACCTTCAAAAAAAATATGGTGAACCAAATGCTGATGCTTTGGTTGAATCTGCATTGAGACATGTTGATATATTAGATAAGTTTAACTTTGATAATTATAAAATGAGTTTAAAAGCATCAAATATTGAAATGACTGTAGAAGCATATCGTAAAATCTCCAAAATAATTGATCAACCACTTCATCTTGGAATAACAGAAGCAGGCAGCTATAGAGCAGGAACTGTAAAATCATCTATTGGTGTAGGTATGCTACTTTCAGAAGGTATTGGAGATACAATACGAATATCACTCGCCTCTGACCCTGTTGATGAGATCAAAGTCGGTTGGGATATTCTTAAAAGTTTAAACATAAGGAGCAGAGGAGTAAAAATAGTCGCATGCCCAAGTTGTTCTAGACAAAATTTCAATGTTATTAAGGTTGTTAATGACCTTGAGCAAAGGCTAGAAGATATATCAGATGATATTGAAGTAGCTATTATAGGTTGTTATGTTAATGGACCTGGTGAAAGCAAGGCAGCTGACATAGGTCTTACCGGAGCAAGTCCGAGCAATCTTTTATATATTGATGGATCGCCAAATATCAAAATTAAAAATGATAACTTAGTCGATGAACTTGAAAAACAAGTAAGACAAAAAGTTTCAGACAATAAACTTTTATCTGAAAAGATAATTGCTAGGAGCTAAAGTGAACATAATTAATTCTTTAACTGGCATGATTGATTTAATTGATAATTCCTCAAATAAAGAAGAAATTGCAAATAAGATTTTTTTTACTGAAAAAATATTAAAAAAAACTTTTGAAAATTTTCATTTTTATGAAATTAGAACTCCAGCACTTGAAGATACTGATCTATTTAAAAGATCTGTCGGAGATACTTCTGATATTGTCAATAAAGAACTTTATTCTTTTCAGGATAAAAATGAAAAAAGTATTACTTTGCGTCCTGAAGGAACAGCTTCCGTCATAAGATCCATAATTGAAAAAAAACTAGATGGAGATCCTCAAAAACTCTGGTATTTAGGACCAATGTGGAGATATGAAAGACCTCAGAAAGGGAGATATAGACAATTTAATCAAGCAGGTGTAGAAATCTTAGGATATGAAGAAGGGATGTCTGAGCTTGAATTAATCTCAATGGTTTGNTGTATTAACAAAGAATTTAAAATTGAAAGTCCTGTTATAAAAATTAATCATTTAGGCANCAATGAAACAAAGAATAATTTCTGNAAGGCTTTAGTAAAATATCTNTCTCCGATGAAAGAATCACTTAATGAAAAAGATTTATCAAGACTCANTAAAAATCCNTTAAGAATATTAGATACAAAAGACTCAAAAATTCAAANTATTTTAAAAAAGGGGCCTCAAATTTCTGATTACTTATCTGAAGAATCTTTAAATATGCTTAAACTTATTAAAAAAACTTTTTNAAATGATTGTGAAATAATAATTGATCATAATTTGGTAAGAGGTTTAGATTATTACTCAGGTTTTGTTTTTGAGGCTATTTCTCCAAATCTTGGAGCTCAAGATGCTTATCTTGGAGGGGGGCGTTATGACAATCTCTGTAAANAGTTAGGTGGCAAAGATCTTCCTGCAATTGGAATGGCCATTGGAATTGAAAGATTGGCATTGATTTCAAATATCTTCAAGAATGATAAGANTCTAGTATCTTTCATAATTATTTCTAGTAATCTTGAGCAAAAAGCATATAAAATAGCGCACGACATAAGAATGATGAATAGTGAAATAGAAATAAATGTTCAGTTATCAGATGGGAGCTTAAAGTCGAAACTAAGAAGGGCAAATAAAGACAAATCTTCTTATGCAATCATAGTCGGTGATGAGGAGCTTCAAACAGATACTGTTATTTTGAAATCACTTTCTGATAAGGAATTTAAACAAAAAACACTAGATTTAAAAGAGTTGAAACAATTTATAACAAATTTGGAATAAGGCAATTTTATGAATAATGTATATGAAAATAATATGAAGTTTGTTCCTTTTCTTAAATTTATAAACAAATATAAGATAATCATAACTATTACAATTATCTCTGTATTGTTGTTTGTTNCTTATTTTGTAATATCTAATCAGATTAAAAAACAAAATAATGAAAAAGCTTCAGTAATTTTCAATGATTGGAAAAATGAAATTTCTAAAGAAAATTTGGATCAAGATGCCCTTACAACAATTATCGGTAATCTATTAGAAAATTATGAGGCTACTGGCTATACTCAGCTTGCCTTGCTTGATCATGCAAATTACTTAGCAAAGTCAAATAATTTTGAGGAATCTCTAAAAAGCTTTAATAAGGTTATTGAATTAACAAATGGTTTTAATGGGAACAAAATTTATAACAAAATGGCAAGGATAAGTGCAGCAAGAATATTAATTGATCTAGAGCGNTATGATGANTCNCTNCAAAAGATAGAAATATATTCATCAACAAATACAAACGCATATATTCATGAATTGATAGGGGATATTTTACTAAAACAGCAAAAAAATGATCTTGCAATCGAACAGTATAATCTTGCTAGTGAAAAATATGCGGATGAAACTTCAAGATCTATAATATCAATGAAAATTGCAAGCATTGGTTACTAAAATGAATTTTTTAAATAAATACACCTTAATATTATTAGTTTTTTTAACAAGTTCATGCTCATCTCTTGACAGTTTAAGATTTTGGCAAAGTGATGAAATTGATCCAGATGAACCAAAAATACTATCTTCATTTTCNAATCAAAAAACTATAACAATTGCATGGAAGAAGTCCTTTAAGGGTGAAAATAAGATGGGTAATTTTCAACCTGATTTCAGCTCACAAAATTTATTTTTTAGTGATATCACTGGAAATGTAGTATCTATAAACTCTGAAACTGGAATTGAAAATTGGTCATCTAAGCTGAATTTTTTAGCATCAGGAACCGCGGCTGGTTTTGGAATAGTCATTGTTTCTGACATTGAAGGAAATGTAATTGCGCTGAACCAAAATGATGGATCACAACTTTGGACTTCAAATGTTAAGGGAGAAGTTTTAACTAAAGCTGCTATTGATGCAAAGATTGTAGTTGTAAAAACTGGATCAGGAGGGTTAATTGGATTAGAAAAAGAAACTGGTAATATTCAATGGTCCTATAGATCAAAATTGCCTTTGCTTACAGTTAGAGGTAACAGTAGTCCTATAATTGTGGAAGATAGAATTTATGCTTCTTTTGACAATGGAAGACTAGCAGTTTTTGAAATTGATTCTGGTTTCCCTATTTGGGATGGCGCAATATCGTATGTAAGTGGTGTATCTGAACTAGAAAATTTAATTGATTCTGATTCTGATCCAGTTGTTGATGGCGGCTTAGTTTATACCACTAATTATCAAGGTAATTTAAATATATTTGATGTAGCTCAAAAAAGATCTGTTTGGTCATATGAAACATCTTCATTCTACTCACCAATTATAACTAGAGGAATGTTAATGGTGATTGAAGCCGACTCGCAAATTAAATCTTTCTCTTTAAAAACATTAGAAGAATCTTGGATAAATGATGACTACCTTAATAGAAGCTTATCAAATGCAGTAACTTACAAAGGCAACATTGTAACTGGTGATTATGAGGGCTACCTGCATATTATAGACCCGCTTAATGGAAAAACTATTGGAAGAAAGAAGATATCTAGAAATCCAATCAAAACAATTTATAGTAGAAGTGATAGTTTATATGTTATTGATGAAGCTTTTAATCTTTTCTCAGCTAATCTATAAAATGAAATGTAAAAATGTTTACTTCAATTGCAATAATAGGTCGTCCAAATGTAGGCAAATCTACATTATTTAATAAATTAACAAATTCAAGAGATGCCATTGTNTCCAANCTTCCAGGATTAACAAAAGACAGAAACCATGGATTCATAAATCTTAAAAATAAGAATANTTTATTAGTAGATACNGGTGGTATCGCTAATGAAAAAGAAGAAATAAAGGAAGCAATATCAAATCAGGCTTGGATTGCTGCAATGGAATCTGGATTAATATTACTTATTTTTGATGGNTCGGTTGAATTAAATAATCAAGATTTTGAAATAATNNCAAAATTAAGAAAGNTAAATAAAGAATTTATTGGNGTNATAAATAAAGTTGANAAAAAAACNAATTCTTCAGTNANACAAGATCTTCAAGAGAATGGCCTTCAAGACACTATTGAAATAAGTGCAGAACATTCNACTAACATAAATTTACTAAAATCAAAAATAGAAGAAAAACTNCCAGAATANTCAACACCAAAGCAAAAGGGAAAAAAAGTAGCAATACTAGGAAGACCAAATGCTGGTAAATCAACATTTATAAATAATTTAATTAATGAAGAGCGGTTGATCGTTAGTGAAATTGCAGGAACAACNATAGATGCAATAAGTGTTCCCTTCGAATTTAATAATGAAAAATTTATTTTGATAGATACAGCAGGCATNAGAAAAGGATATAAATATAACGAAAATGTAGAATATTTTTCATTTGTAAGGGCCATGCACGCAATTGATGAAAGTGATTTAGTTATTTTCATGTGTGATTTAAGTCAAGGAATAGTAGATCAGGATTTAAAAATATTGAATATGGTTATAGAAAACGGCAAACCTTTAGTGTTGGCATTTAATAAAACTGATTTAGTTTCAAAAAGTGAATTGTTAAATATATATGGCTCTAAAAGAATGCAGTCAGATTTTATACAAAATATAGAACATGTTGAAATATCTGCATTGAAAAAAAGAGGATTCAAAAAAGTATTCAATTTAACAAATAAGATAATAAAAAAATCTCAAAAAAAGTTTTCAACCTCAATGCTAAATAATCTTTTGGAAAAATTTGTAGATGCAAATTCACCGCCATCAATTTCCGGTAGACAATTAAAATTCAAGTATNTACATTTTGGAGGAACTTACCCAACAACTTTGATTATTAATTCTAATCAAGATAAAAAAATACCAACTAACTATAAAAAATATCTTGAAAACTCTTTTAGAGCTAAATTAGATTTGAAAAGTGTTCAACTAAAAATAATATTTAGAAAATCGAAGAATCCTTTTGGTGATAAGAAAAATAAACTCTCTGAAAAACAAATCAAAAAAAGACAGCGACTTGTTAAGCATTCTAAAAAATTAAAAAAGTAATAAACTTTGGAAAATATTGTTTTAATTGATTTAAAAATCTACGGTATAATTCTAGAAAATTATCGACACTTATAATTAAGCACAAAATGCAAGAACGACCAATTTATCTTGATCTTACTAAAATAAGGTTACCCATTTCTGCTTTAATATCTATTACACATAGACTTTCTGGAATGTATATTTTTTTTATTGCGATGCCATTATTTTTATATGTTATTGACAAATCTATATCATCAAAAGCAAGTTTTGATCAATTAGTATTAAACCTATCTTCAATTTCTTATCTATCTTTCTTTTTGTTTATAAGCATTTCAATATTTTGGTTACATATACTATCAGGAGTCAGGCACTTAATTATGGATTTTTTACATATTGGTGAATCTCTAAAAGGGGCTCATTATTCAGCAATTTTTACTTTTAGTTTTTGGTTTATCTCATCCATTATATTTTTTTGGTATTTATTTTTATGAAAGGCTCAATAATTTGGTATACGCAAAGATATAGTGCTATTTTGCTTCTTTGTTATGTAATNTATCTTGCCAATTTTATTTATTTTCAAAATGATATTACATTTTTTTCTTGGTCAAATTTTTTTCTATCTTTTCAAATGAGACTATTCACTTCTCTTACATTTNTTGTTTTAGTTATTCATGCATTTATAGGACTTTGGACTGTTGGAACAGATTATCTTACTGAAAGAACTCTTGGATTTTTAAGTTTTGCTATTTCCAAATATGCTAATTTTTTAAGAAGGATATATCTTTCAGTATTTACTTTCTTAGGAATAGTTTATTTAACTGTGATTTTATATATAATATGGTTATAAATGATATTAATATACAATTATAATTANCATGAATAATATATTTACTAATAATGTTAAAACAATCGAGTTTGATGCTNTAATTGTTGGTGGCGGCGGCTCAGGTATGCGGGCATCATTAGAATTAGCAAAATCAGGGCTTAAAACTGCTGTTGTATCTAAAGTTTTTCCAACCAGATCCCATACTGTATCAGCACAAGGTGGCATTACTTGTGCAATTGCAAGCGCTGATCCAAACGATGATTGGAGATGGCATATGTATGATACCGTTAAAGGTGCTGACTTTATTGGGGATCAAGATGCAATTGAATATCTTTGTTCTGAAGGCCCAAAGGCTGTATTTGAACTAGAGCATATGGGCCTTCCATTTTCAAGATTTGATAATGGTAGGATTTACCAAAGACCATTTGGTGGTCAGTCAAAAGATTTTGGTAAAGGTGGTCAAGCTTCAAGAACGTGTGCTGCTGCAGATAGAACAGGACATGCCTTGTTGCATACTCTTTATCAAAATAATGTAAAGGAAGGCGCAAATTTCCTTAATGAATGGTTCGCAGTGGATTTAGTAAAAAATTCAAAGAATGAAGTAACTGGTGTAATAGCCTTCTCGATTGAAAATGGAGAAGTTGCATACTTAAAAGCTCAAGCAACAGTTCTTGCAACAGGAGGTGCTGGAAGAATATATGCATCTACAACCAATGCTCTAATTAATACTGGTGATGGTTTAGCTATGACGCTTAGGGCTGATCTACCTGCTCAGGATATGGAAATGTGGCAATTTCATCCAACAGGTATTCATGGAGCTGGATCATTAGTGACTGAAGGATGTAGAGGAGAAGGTGGTTATCTTATTAACAAAGATGGCGAAAGATTTATGGAAAGATATGCACCAAATGTTAAAGATTTAGCTGGAAGAGATGTTGTCGCAAGGTCCATGGTTCTTGAAATTCTTGAAGGAAGAGGCTGTGGAGAAAACAAAGATCATATATATCTAAAACTTGATCATCTTGGAGCTGACGTATTAAATTCAAAACTCCCAGGAATTTGCGAACTTTCAAAAACCTTTGCCCATGTTGATCCTATATATGAACCTATTCCAGTTGTTCCAACATGTCATTATATGATGGGAGGCACACCAACGAATGTTTCAGGCCAGGCTTTTACAAGAATCAATGATCGTGATGAGTTAGTTCCTGGTTTATTTTCAGCTGGTGAAGCAGCTTGTGTATCTGTGCACGGAGCTAATAGGTTAGGCGGCAACTCTTTACTTGACCTTGTTGTTTTTGGAAGAGCTACTGGACAGCATATACAAAATGAACTCAAATCTGGAGGAGGGGTAGATGCAGCAACAAAAAGTGATATTGATAATTCACTTGAAAGACTGAATAAATTAAACGAATCTGAGGAAGGGTTCGATACAGCTGAAGTTAAAAAAGAGTTACAAGATTGTATGCAAAATTATTTTGGAGTTTTTAGAAGAGGGGAATTTATGGAAAAAGGTTTGGAAAAACTTGAAGAACTTCGAGATAAAGTAAGTAACCTGCATCTTAAAGATAAAAGTGATGCATTTAATACCAGCAGAGTTGAAGCTATTGAACTACAAAATCTGTTTGAAGTTGCAGAAGCTACAGCAATATCTGCATATAAGAGAACAGAAAGTAGAGGCGCTCATGCTAGAGATGATTATCCTGATAGAGATGATGAAAATTGGTTGTGCCATACTATTTATGATCCAGTTTCTAAAGAAGTTACTAAAAGAGAGGTTAATTTTACTCCTAAAGAAGTAGAAGCCTTTCCTCCAAAGATAAGGTCATATTAATGTTTGATAATAAATTACAAGTTAGTCTTTACAGGTATAACCCAGAAGAAGACAAATTTCCTTATATGAAAAAATACGCTATAGAGAAACCAAAAAAAGATATCATGGTTTTAGATTTACTTAATCTTTTAAAGGAACAAGACCAATCAATTTCTTATAGAAGATCTTGCAGAGAAGGTGTATGTGGTTCTGATGGAATGAATATTAATGGTAAAAATGGTTTGGCATGCATTACTCCAATTTCTTCAATTATTAAAAGAAATAAAATTGAATTAAGACCATTACCTGGTCTTCCAGTAATAAGAGATTTAGTTGTTGATATGACAGAATTTTATGCACAGTATGAAAAAATAAAACCTTTTTTACAAAACGAAACTACTGTTCCTGAACAAGAAAGACTTCAATCACCAGAAGAAAGAGATAAATTAGATGGATTATATGAATGCATTCTATGTGCATGTTGTTCTACAAGCTGTCCATCCTTTTGGTGGAATCCTGATAAATTTGTTGGACCAGCTGCTTTACTTCAAGCTTATAGATTTCTTGCAGATTCAAGAGATCTTAATACCCAAGAAAGACTAGAATCTCTATCAGATCCATTTAGTGTATACAGATGCCATGGAATTATGAATTGTGTAAATGTTTGTCCAAAAGGACTTAACCCAAATAAAGCAATTGGTGAGATAAAATCAATGTTACATAAAAATAAAAAGGATATAATTACATCTGACGGAGTCTAATATAAAAGTCATATAATGAGTTTATCTATGAAAGAGCTTTGGGAAAGCTCACATGTATCTGCAGGACATGGCGCCTATCTTGAAAACCTCTACGAAACTTTCTTAAACAATCCTGATGATCTATCAGATGAATGGCATGATTTCTTCACAAATTTACCTAAACATCCTATGTCTAATGGTGAAATTTCTCATCAAAAAATAATACAAGAATTTAAAGATCTNCCAAGAAATAATTTCAAAAAAATTAAAGAAGTATCTATTGATGAGAGACAAGGCAAAGTCATTAAACTTATAAAGTCTTACAGAAATAGGGGCCATCTTACTGCAAACTTAGATCCTTTAGGGATGATGGAACACAAAACTGTCGAAGATCTAAGCCTTGAATTTCATGGGCTATCTAATGAAGATCTGGATGAGGAGTTCTATACAGATACCTTTACTGATAAAGAAAAACTAACTCTAAGAGAAATTGTAAATCAACTCAATTATAGTTATTGTAGAAATATTTCTGTTGAATGTAATCATATATTTGATTCCGAAGAAAGAAGATGGTTTCAAAGGAAGTTTGAATCAAGGTTGGCAGAGTATAGTTTTAATAAAGATGAAAAAATTAATATTTTTGAAAGACTTATTTCAGCAGAGGGCCTAGCTAAATATCTTTCTGCTAAATATCCTGGTATGAAACGATTTGGAGTTGATGGTGCTGAAGCATTGGTTCCATTGGTTGAAAGTGTTATCCAAAATTGTGGAGTGCTTGGAGCAAATCAAATATGTTTTGGTATGGCTCATAGAGGAAGATTGAACTTGTTAGTAAACGTATTAGGAAAACTTCCATCAGAGCTATTCGCGGCATTTAATGAAGATCATGAGCTAGATGGATCAAGCACAGGAGATGTAAAATACCATTTAGGCTTTTCTTCTAATTTTAATACTCCAGGTGGCGAAGTTCATGTTTCACTTTTTAATAATCCATCTCATCTTGAAATTGTTGATCCTGTTGTCCTTGGATCAGTGCGCGCTAGACAAGANAGAATCAAAGATTTAAATAGATCAAAGGTAGTACCTGTTTTAGTTCATGGAGACGCATCATTTTCTGGCCAAGGTGTTGTAATGGAATCCCTTCAAATGTCACAAACAAGAGGATTTAACGTTGGCGGTACAATTCATATCATAGTTAATAATCAGATTGGATTTACCACAAGTAATATAAACGATTCAAGGTCATCAGATTACTCATCTGACGTAGCAAAAATAATTCAAGCTCCAATCATTCATGTAAATGGAGACGATCCTGAAATGGTTGTTAATGCAGCACGAATTGCNTGTAAATACAGAAATAAATTCAAAAAAGATATTGTTATTGATCTTTTTTGTTATAGAAGAAGAGGACATAATGAGGCAGATGATCCATCAGCTACTCAACCTTTAATGTATCAAAAAATTTCAAAGCATCCATCAGTCTTAACTCAATATGAAGAAAATTTAAAAAATGAAAAAGTTTTATCTGAGAATGAAGCGCAAAAAATTAGAAAAAATTACAGAAAATCTCTTGAGGGTGGTAAAAGTGTTGCAAAAAACTTAGCAAATAAACCAAATAATTCCCTCTGGTTTGATTGGGAACCTTTTATTGATGTTAAGTGGTGGCCTAAAGTAGATACTACATTTAATGAAAAAAAATTTCATGAGCTATCAAATAAAATTTGTGAAATACCAAAAGACTTTACTCTAGGAAGTCAGGCAAAAAAAATTTTTGATGAAAGACTTAAGATGGGAAATAAAGAAATCATGGTTAATTGGGGATTTGCTGAAAATATGGCTTATGCAACATTATTAAATGAGAGTTATCCAATTCGAATAACAGGACAAGATGTAAGGCGAGGCACCTTCTCTCATAGACACGCATGTGTTTTTGATAGTAATAATGGAACTGGGTATATACCATTATCAATAATTGCAGAAGAAGGTAATACAAAATTTGATATNTATGATTCTTTGTTGTCAGAAGAAGCAGTTTTAGGATTTGAATATGGTTATTCTGCAACTTGGCCCTCTGGCTTAACAATTTGGGAAGCTCAATTTGGAGATTTTGCAAATGGTGCTCAGGTTGTAATTGATCAGTTTATTGTTTCTGCTCAACACAAATGGGAAAGATTGTCTGGACTAACAATGTTATTACCTCACGGATATGAGGGACAAGGCCCTGAACACAGTAGCGCAAGGATAGAAAGATTTCTTCAGCTTTGTGCATCTGAAAATATTCAGGTATGTGTTCCAAGCTCACCAAAGCAGATATTTCATTTACTAAGAAGACAGGCTATAAGAAAAATGAGAACACCATTGGTTGTCATTTCACCAAAGAGTTTGTTGAGAAATCCCAATGCTGCATCCTCCATTGATGAACTTACAACTGGAAGTTTTGAATGCGTTATAGATGATGAAGTAAAAATTAAAGAAAATGTAAAAAAAGTAATCATGTGTTCTGGTAAGGTTTTCTATGATTTATTAGAAAAAAGAAACAAGGAAAAAAGAAAAGATATTGCAATCATCAGAATTGAACAATTGTATCCATTTCCATATGATGATCTTGAAGAAACTCTAATAAAGTATCAAAATGTAAATGAATTTGTTTGGTGTCAGGAAGAGCCCATGAATCAAGGTGCTTGGTTTAGTCATAGACATAGAATTCAGAGGGTTTTAGATAGACTTNATAATGGATATGATGTTACTTTAGTGAGCAGGCCTGCTGCCGCAGCACCAGCTGTTGGGCTAATGAAACTTCATCTAAAACAACAAAATGATTTAATTAATGAGGCAATTTTGCAATGAGTATTGAAATAAAAGCTCCAACTTTTCCAGAATCTGTAGCTGATGGAACAATTGCCAATTGGTTAAAAAAAGAAGGTGAAAATGTTAACCAAGATGAAGTCATTGCAGAAATTGAAACTGATAAAGTTGTTCTAGAAGTTTTAGCTCAATCAGATGGAATAATATCTAAGATTGTAAAAAATGAAGGTGAAACTGTAATAAGTTCTGAAATTATTGGTGAATTTGAAGAGACTAATGGCACTATTTCAGAAGTGG
This sequence comes from Gammaproteobacteria bacterium TMED225, assembly GCA_002169625.2. Lineage (GTDB taxonomy): Bacteria > Pseudomonadota > Gammaproteobacteria > Magnimaribacterales > D2472 > SAR86A. The sequence goes on along the minus strand of NHJW02000013.1, from coordinate 21,523 downwards.
TTGAGGAGACAATAAAAGAAAAAAAAGAAGAAAAAATGCCTGTAAAGGCAAAAAAAACTAATCATGGTAAAAAGATTGGCCCAGCTGCAAAAAAAATAATTGCAGAAAATGATATAAATCCTGATGATATAANTCCTACAGGAAAAGATAAAAGAATCACAAAAGCTGATCTTGTAAATCATCTGAGCTCAGACCAAGAAATTGATCCGCAAATGCCTAGTTTATCTTCAAGAGAGGGTAGGCCTGAAAAACGTGTCCCAATGTCCAGACTTAGATCAACAATTGCTAAAAGACTGGTATCGGTTAAACAAGAAACAGCAATGCTCACCACTTTTAATGAAGTGGATATGTTACCAATCAAAGATTTAAGATCTAAATATGGTGAAGAATTTGAAAACCAACATGGTGTAAAGCTTGGTTTTATGGGCTTTTTTGTAATAGCTGCAGTACAAGCACTCAAAAAATTNCCATCTGTAAATGCATCTATAGATGANAATGANATTGTTTATCATGGCTTTCAAGATATTGGAGTGGCAGTTTCAACTGAAAGAGGATTAGTAGTTCCTGTCATAAAAGATGCCGACTCTAAATCCTTATCAGAAATAGAACAATCTATTTTAAATTATTCAGATAAAGCAAAAAAAGGTAAGTTATCAATAGAAGATATGCAGGGAGGAACATTCACAATATCTAATGGTGGTGTTTTTGGGTCATTACTTTCTACTCCTATTCTTAATGCTCCTCAAACNGCTATACTAGGAATGCATTCAATTCAAGAAAGACCAGTTGTAATTAATCAAGAAATCACTATTAGACCTATGATGTATCTTGCACTAAGTTATGATCATAGACTATTGGATGGAAAAGAAGCTGTGACTTTTCTTGTATCGATTAAGGAACAATTAGAATCTCCGGAAAGACTCTTACTTAACTTATGACATCAGTTAAATCAGAAGCATTCGATGTAGTTGTTATAGGAAGTGGTCCAGCTGGATACGTTGCTGCAATAAGAGCTTCTCAACTGGGTTTAAAAACTTTATGCGTAGAAGAGTCTATTGATAATACCGGCAAGGAAAAATTAGGTGGCACATGCTTAAATGTTGGATGCATTCCTTCAAAAACTTTATTAGATTCATCACATAGATACTATGAGACAACAAAAAATCTAGAAAAACATGGAATTAGTGTTGAAAATGTAACATTAGATCTTTCATCAATGATGAAAAGAAAAGATGATATTGTTTCAAAACTTACAGGCGGGATAAGTAGTTTATTTTTAGCCAACAAAGTTCAATCCTTATCAGGAAAAGGAAAAATCATTTCAAAAAATATTATCCAAGTCACTCAAGCTAGTGGCAAAACTAAAGATATTCAAGCAAAAAACATTATCATAGCAACCGGCTCTAATCCTATNGAAATACCTTCAGCTAATTTTAGTAAAAATATTGTTGATAGCACTGGCGCATTATCTTTCAAAAGTGTTCCAAAAACATTGGGTGTAGTTGGAGCAGGTATCATTGGTTTGGAGTTAGGAAGTGTTTGGTCGAGATTAGGCTCTGAGGTAACTGTATTAGAAGCATTAGAAGATTTTTTGCCTATGGCTGATCCAGATATAGCAAAAGAATCCTTAAAAGAGTTCAAAAAACAAGGTTTAAATATTGAACTTGCATCCAAAGTTATTAGTAGTAAAGAATTAAAAAACTCAGTGGAGGTGACATATCAACATAAAGGAAAAGAAATACAAAAAGAGTTTGAAAAACTTATTGTTGCTGTAGGTAGAACACCAAATTCTTCTAATGTTATATCTGAAAAACTAAATATTAAAACACAGGATGGTTTTATTGAAGTTAATGAATTTTGTCAGACTTCAGTAAAGAATATATGGGCAATTGGAGATGTAGTAAGGGGTCCAATGTTAGCTCACAAAGGAAGTGAGGAGGGTATTATGGTTGCTGAAAGAATTGCAGATAAACAAGCACAAGTTAATTATGATTTAGTGCCTTCAGTGATTTACTCACATCCTGAAATAGCATGGGTTGGTCAAAATGAAAAAGAACTTAAATCAAAAGGAATAAATTATAAAGTAGGAAGTTTTCCATTTGCAGCAAGTGGAAGAGCATTAGCTGTTGATCAGTCTGTTGGATTTGTAAAAGTATTATCCGATGAAACTACAGACACAATTCTTGGTGTCCACGTTTTTGGTCCAGCAGCAGGAGAAATTGTGCAACAAGCTCTAATTTCAATGGAATATGGATCTAGTTCTGAGGACATTGCATTAACTATGTTCAGTCATCCTACCGTTTCAGAAGCNTTTCATGAAGCTGCTTTAGCTGTTAATAATCAAGCAATTCACATTGGAAATAAAATAAAATGAACCTTCATGAATATCAAGGCAAAGCTCTTTTTGCTGAATANAATTTGCCTGTTTCAAAAGGCATTGTTGTATTTGATGCAGATGATGTAACAGAAGCTTGTAACAGCATAGGTGGGTCAGAATGGGTCGTTAAAGCTCAAGTTCATGCTGGTGGAAGAGGAAAAGCAGGTGGAGTANTGTTGATCAATAATCCAAATGATGGTGTAAATTTTGCAAAAAAGTGGCTTGGTAAAAATCTTGTCACATATCAAACAGATAAAAAAGGGCAACCTGTAAACTCAATATTAGTTGAGGAATGTACAAATATTGCAAAAGAGCTCTATTTAAGTGCAATTATTGATAGAGATTCTCAAGAAATTATGTTTATTGGCTCAAGTGAAGGTGGTGTAAATATAGAAGAAGTTGCAAAAAATACTCCTGAAAAAATTATCTATCAACCCATGATTTATAAAGATAGCTCCTCTTCAAAAAATGCAGAAAATATTGCAAAAGTTTTAAGATTAAATCAAGAGCAAATTAATCAATTTATTCCAATGATTGAAAATTTGTTAAGACTCTTTGTTGAAAAAGATCTAAGCTTATTAGAAATTAATCCACTAGTTATCACTAAAAATGGGGATTTGCATTGTTTAGATGCAAAAATCAATATTGATTCGAATGCCCTGTATAGACAGCCTGAAATTAAAGAGATGCATGACGAATCACAAGAAGATTCACAAGAAGCTGAGGCAGCCAAAAACGATCTTAGTTATGTGTCTTTAGAAGGAAACATTGGTTGTATGGTAAATGGAGCAGGTTTGGCAATGGGAACAATGGATACAATTAAATTTTTTGGAGGCAATCCTGCTAATTTTTTAGATGTTGGTGGAACTGCGACACAAGATAGAGTTGCAAAAGCATTTAAAATTATTTTAAAAGATCCAGATGTTAAAGCAGTTTTAGTCAACATCTTTGGCGGCATCGTCAGATGTGACTTAATTGCTGATGGAATTATCGCTGCAATTAAAGAAATTGAAGTTAAAATTCCAGTTGTTGTTAGGCTTGAGGGTAATAATGCTGATCTTGGAGCCAAAATCTTATCAAAATCAAATATTAAAATTNAGAGCATTAATAATTTAGCAGACGCTGCAAAGAAAGTTGTTGAGTTAGCAGAATGAGTATACTAGTTAATAAAGACACCAGACTTATTGTTCAGGGTTTCACCGGATCTCAAGGCACACTTCATTCTCAACAATCCATTGAATATGGAACAAATATTGTTGGGGGAGTTACTCCTGGAAAAGGTGGACAACAACATTTAGATAGACCTGTTTTTAATTCAGTAAAAGAAGCTTTTGAAAAATTAGAACCAAATGCTTCTATTATTTTTGTACCTGCAAAGTTTTGTATGGACTCCATTATTGAAGCAGCTGAATCTGGAATTAAATTGATCGTGTGTATAACGGAAGGCGTCCCAACGATAGATATGCTTAATGTTAAAAAGTTTGTTGATAATCTGGGAATTAGATTAATTGGCCCAAATTGCCCTGGAATAATAACACCTGGAGAAGCAAAACTAGGAATCATGCCTGGAAACATACATATGCCCGGGTCTGTTGGAATTATTTCAAGATCAGGAACCCTTACTTATGAAGCAGTAAAACAAACAACTGATATTGGTTTTGGGCAAAGCAGTTGTGTTGGAATTGGTGGAGATCCTATTCCAGGATCTTCTTTTATTGATATGCTTAAATTATTTGAAGAAGATGAACAAACAGAAGCAATTGTTATGGTGGGCGAAATTGGAGGGAATTCTGAAGAATCGGCAGCTGAATATATTAAAAATAATATTAACAAACCAGTAATTTCATACATTGCAGGTCAAACTGCTCCGGCTGGAAAGCGAATGGGTCACGCAGGAGCAATAATTGCGGGTGGAAAAGGAACTGCAAAAGATAAAATGGAAAAGCTTGAAGAATGCGGCGTGCATGTCGTAGATAATTTAGTATCAATAGGATCTAAAGTGTCAGAGGTTCTTGGGCGTTAATTTTTTTTATTTGTTCATTCATCGTCCATCTCAACCTAAATATAGATAAAACAGAAAATATAGACAATCCTATAATCATGCCAAACCACATACCTTTAGCTCCTAACGGGCTTCCAAATCCATAATTTGTTAAAAAGTATCCAATTGGCATAGCAAAAATCCAATANGAAATTAATAATAAAATCATTGGTATAAATGTATCTTTATATCCTCGAAGACTTCCTAAGGCACCCATTTGTATTCCATCTGGAACCTGAAATATTGCAGCAAATAAAGTTAAACTTACTGCAAGTTCAATTACTGGTATCTCTGTTGTATATAAACCGACAATAAATGAGCCNAAAGAAATTATTATAATGCTATTTATTAAAGCACCTGAAACACAAAGTATGATTGTTGCTTTTGAAGCAATGCTTGCTTGAAGTGGATTTTTTTCACCAATTAAATTACCCACACGAGTTGCTGAAGCTAATCCAATTGCAAGAGGAACCATAAAAAATAAACTTGCAATATTGATTGCGACTGAGTGACTAGCAACAACAATCTCACCAAGAACACTTAAAATGATTGCAGCACCTGAAAACATACTTAACTCAATAAAAATCCCAATACCGATTGGAAGACCTAACTTAAAAACCTCTTTTGTAGTTACTAAAGAAGGTAGAGTAAATTCTGTAAATGGTTTTGTCTTTTTGTAGTTTTTAGAAATGTTTATATAGATAAAAATTGAGANCATCATAATAAAAGAAACAATGGATGTTGCAATTCCACAGCCAACACCCCCAAGCTGAGGTGCACCCAACCAACCATAAACAAATATCAAATCAAGAGGAATATTAAGAAGCATACCTAAGAATGCAATTACAAAGACAGGTTTGGTTAGTGTCATTCCTTCGCTGTAACATCTTAAACATGTAAANATTGTAATGAATGCAATTCCTGGAGCAACAGCTTTTAAATAATTTATCGATATATCTGTTATAGACTCTTGTATTGGAAGCAAAGTAAAAATCAAACTTAAGTTTGAAAATATTATTGCTAATAAAATTCCCAAAGCGGCAGCAATCCATAAGATTTCTCTAAGTTTTTTACCAATCTCAATAAATTTTTTTGCTCCGAATAGCTGCGCAACTATAGGTGTGACAGAGAAGATAACTCCTGTTACAAAAAACCATAATGTATTTGCAAACGCAGTTCCAACTGCAAGACCTGCTAAATCATTTGCACTCGCTCTTCCAGCAATGATTGTATCTGCTGCTCCCATAAGCATGTATGATAATTGCGACCCAAAGATAGGAATCCCTATCTTTACTAACTGTTTAAATTCTATAATGTATTTGTTATTCAATTGTAATTAAAAATATTTTTGCTACTTTATCATAGTGAAAATATTATTTTGGAGAATTTTATTAGAAAAGATAATCGACCATATTGGCTAAAAAAATTTGCAACAAAATTAAACAAATTATATGTCAAACAATTTCTAAAACCTCAGTTTAAGCAACTTGGCAAAGGTGGAACTTATTTTAAACCTAATTATATTAAAGTTTTTGGTTGTAACGTAAGTATTGACGATTATCCGACTATTATTGGTGCAAGTGATGCTAAGGTTCAATTTACTTCTTGGAATATTGGAGAACATAAAGGAGAAATAATTATTGGCAAATATTCTTTAATAACTCCTGGTGTAAGAATTATGGCTGCTGAAAAAATTATAATTGGAGATGCATGCATGATAGCTCATGGTGCATATATATCAGATGCAGACTGGCATGGTATTTATGATAGGGCAGAGCCAGTTGGGAAAACTAAACCAGTCACTTTCGAAGATAATGTTTGGATTGGAGATAGTTCAATTATTTGTAAAGGGGTTACAATCGGTGAGAACAGCATAATTGGAGCTGGGTCTGTTGTTACAAAGAATGTACCTAAAAATTCAATCTACGCAGGAAACCCAGCTAAGCTAGTNAAAGAATTAAAANGCACAGAANTTAATACAAGAAAAGATTTCTTCAAAGATCCCAAAAAACTAGCATATGACTTTGACATGCTTGATAAATTTACTTTAAAAGATAATTCCTTAATAGGGTGGCTTAAAAGTCTTATAAACCCAGATAAAAATAATTGAAAGAATATTTTTATATATATAAATATTAGAGTTTTTATTTCTACATANTCAATATAACTATAGTTATANTATATGTTAAATATATATACATATTTAGAAAAACTACNAANGGTTCGTATTTGGCATAATAATTGCATATNAAAAGTATGAACANTTTTTAAACATATTCTTTAAGGATGAATTTTGAACATAACAAATAAGACAAGCTCAATTTCAAACGCCAAAACTGTTATTAAGACAATTCTAAAACAGACTTTGGACAATCCAAACAATCCAGAATCATTAAATTANTTTCAAGGAGACACCTATAGATTTTATTTTTTAATGAGTTTTATGTGGGAACATTTTGACAACAAACAAATGTCTCAAGAGTATGTTATTTCTTTAGTTCCAAAAAAATATGCTTCAAGAATTAAACGCTTACAAGTTTTAAAGCAAGCTGTTGCGCTAGGCTATATAGATGAGAAATCTTCTATTGAAGATAAAAGAAGAAGGATATATGAACCAACCGANCAACTTATGAATGATTTTCTAAAATATACAAACTCTCTATATCCTGAAAATCCAAGACCTGCTTAATAGAGTTTCATATACATAGCCTACCTAATTAACTACTTTTTAATTACAATTAGATATGTCTAAGGATTTAAAAAGTGATANTGANTGGAAAAACATCTTAGATGATGAAAGTTACAGAGTNACAAGACAATCTGGAACAGAGAGACCATTCACTGGAAAATATTGGAATTTCAACAAAGATGGAGTCTACAAATGTATATGTTGTGGTGAGAGTCTCTTTGAATCTGATACTAAATTTGATGCAGGATGTGGTTGGCCTAGCTTCTTTGTTCCTCTTCGCAAAGATGTTATAAATGAATTCCAAGACCATTCGTTTGGTATGTCAAGAACTGAGGTNAAATGCGCAAAATGTGACGCACATCTTGGCCATGTTTTTAATGATGGTCCTGAGCCAACTGGTTTAAGATATTGTATAAACTCTGCTTCATTAGATTTTGAATAAAATTAATAAATCACGTTTAATTCCAGCTGATAGATTACTTAACAATCTTAAAAAGGTTGTAACTGGAACAGGTGCATCAAGATTTTTTGGCTTAATCAGAGATATTTCTACTACTAATTTACTAGGAGCATCAATTTTTCATGATATTTTTGTAATTTGTTTAAAGATTCCAAATTTGTTTAGACGTTTTTTTGCAGAAGGAGCTTTTAACCAAGCATTTATTCCTATCTATAGTGATTATGTAAAAGCTAATCAGGAAAGAGATGCAAACGAATTTGTTAATTCACTTGCTGGAGTTTTAATAAATTTTTTATTTATTTTTACAATCATTGCTCTAATTTTTGCACCTGCTTTTATTTTCATTTTTGCACCAGGCTTTTACATTGATCCCACAAAACAAGATATTTCTGTAAAAGTTCTAAGAATTATGTTTCCATATNTAGCATTAATATCTTTAGTCGCATTTGCTGGAGGAATACAGAATACTCATAATAAATTTTCGATTCCAGCTTTCACACCAGTTATTTTTAATTTATGCCTTATTATTGCAGCTATTCTTATTGCTCCAAAATATGAAATGCCAATTTTTGTATTAGCTTGGGGAGTTTTATTAGCAGGTTTTTTACAGCTTCTACTACAAATTTTTCCTTTACTACAAATTAATAAATTACCACTGCCNAAGCTTGATTTTAAAGCCCCTGGACTTAGAAAATTTTATAATTTGATACTTCCAGCAATTTTTGCAGGAGGAATCATACAGATTAATCTTTTAGTGGATACAATTTTNGCTTCTTTATTAAAAACTGGTAGTCCAACTTGGCTATATGTTTCTGACAGATTAATACAATTTCCAATGGGCATATTTGCAATAGCTATTGGAACAGTAATACTTCCAATGCTTTCCCAATATAATTCAATTCAAGATAAAGATAAATTTAAAGAAACAATATCCAAAGGACAAAGATTTGTTTTATTTATTGGAATACCCTCATTAATTGGATTATTTATTTGTTCTGAAGATTTAATTAGTACTATATTTTATAGAGGCGCATTTACAAGTATTGATGTTATAAATTCCTCTTATAGCTTGATGGCATTTTCAATTGGGTTACCTTTTTTTATGATTATGAAAGTATTAACACCAGCATTTTTTGCACGCAAAGATACTAAAACTCCAATGTTTGTTGCATTGATATCATTAATNTTAAATGNTTTTTTAAATTATTACTTAGCTTTTGTTNTGGACTATGGTCATATTGGAATTGCAATTGGAAGTTCCTTGGCTGCAATGATAAGCGTTTTAATTCTTGAAATAATTCTCTATAAACAAGGATTTATTAAGATTAAAAATTTTTTTAATAGGTTTAATATGATGGTTTGTGTATCAAGTTTATTTTTAATATTTTTTTTAATTTTCTATACGTCTCAAATTGACTTTATAGAACTAACACAAGCTCAAAGAGTTTTATATCTATTTATTGAAGTGACTTTTTCAGCAGTGCTTTATTTTTCTATTTCAAGATTAATTTTTAAAAAGCCTCTAAGGTCATTGCTTAACTAAAATGTATTTAATAAGGGGACAACATAACCTTAAATTATTTAAATCAAGATACCCTGATGTTTCTTTATCTGGAACAATTGGGAACTTTGACGGATTGCATATAGGCCATCAGGCAATTTTAAAAAAGATAAAGAACAATGCAAAAAAATTTAACTCAAAAACAATTGTTTTTTTTACTGAACCACATGCTGCAGAATATTTTTCAAAAGTTAGAGATGAAAATAAAAACCCACCTCCAAGAATATGTCCATGGCGAGAAAAAGTAAAACTTCTTAAAAAAAGTGAAATAGATTTTGCTTGTTTTTTGAAGTTTAATAATGACTTAAGGACGATGTCTCCTGAGGAGTTCATAACTCAAATATTAGATTCTATAAATTTAGTAAGTTTTACAGTTGGGGATGACTTTCGGTTTGGTGCTGACAGAAAAGGTGATACTGATTTGTTAAAAAATTGGGGAGATAAAAATGGTATTTTGGTAGAAAACACTGAAACAATTATTTTTAATGGAAAAAGGGTAAGCAGCACAAGAATAAGAGAGGAAATATTAAATAATAATTTTAAGAATGCTGAAAGTTTGCTAGGAAGGCCTTACACTTTTTCTGGAAAGGTTGTGCATGGTCAACATCTCGGAAGAACAATCAATATTCCAACAGCGAATATATGGCTTCCTAATCAAAGATTGCCAATTAAGGGTGTTTATGCTGTTAAATGTAGATTAAATAATCTCAGTCTAAACGGAATAGCTAATATGGGTGTTAGACCTACCGTTGGAGGTGAAAAACCTGTATTAGAAGTTCACTTATTTGAATTTAATGAAAACATTTATTCTCAAAGACTTCGTGTTAAATTTATAGAAAAAATAAGAGATGAAAAGAAATTTGATAATTTAGACATGTTAAAATCTCAAATTCAAGAGGATATATCGATAGCTAAAAATATTTTAAGTAATCAATGACAGTTAATTATAGAGACACATTAAACCTTCCAGATACTGATTTTTCAATGAAAGCTGGGTTACCTAGAAAAGAGCCTGAAATATTGGAGCTATGGTCTAGTACAGATTTATACGGAAAGATTAGAAAAAAATATGAGGATAAAGAATTATTTCTTTTACATGATGGACCACCTTATGCAAATGGAGATATACATCTCGGGCACTCAGTTAATAAAATTCTAAAGGATATAACTATTAAATATAAAACCCTTCTAGGTTTTGATGCTCCTTATGTGCCTGGTTGGGATTGCCATGGTCTTCCAATAGAGCTAAATGTTGAAAAGAAACATGGAAAAAATAGCGAACTCGTTCAAAATAAAGAGAGTTTCCAACAAGCCTGCAAAGAATATGCTGAAATTCAAATAGATAAACAATTAGATGATTTTAAGAGACTGGGCGTGCTCGGTGATTGGGATAATTCGTATAAATCATTAGATCCAAAATTTGAAGCAGACATAGTCAGGGCCTTAGGTGTTATCTACAAAGAAGGCCACCTTGAAAAAGGTGAAAAACCTGTTCATTGGTGTCAAGAAAGTGGATCATCTTTAGCAGAGGCAGAAGTTGAATATATTGATAAAACATCTAAAGCTATTGATGTTGCATTCAAGGTTGATCATTCATCTTTAGAAAAGGTAAAAGATCTATTTAATATTGAAGATTCAGATGAAATATCGTTTGTAATATGGACTACAACACCATGGACAATACCTTCAAATGTAGCTGTATGTATCAACCCTGAATACAAATATTCTCTTATTAAAATGAATAATAAATTTTATGTAATTGCATTTGAAATGATTGATCAATGCTCTCANAGATGGAANCAAAAATTTGATGTTCTTTCTACAATACAAGGTAAAAAATTATGTGATATTGAACTTATTCATCCNTTTTTAGATAGAAAATCAGTTCTTCTNCATGCAGACCACGTTACAACTGAAACAGGAACAGGTTGCGTCCATACCGCTCCAGCTCATGGGATGGACGATTATTTGATATGTAAGAAAAATAATATTGATACAATCCACTCACTTAATAATAAAGCTTTTTTTAAAGACGAATTAGATTTCATTGCTGGACTTCCTGCAATGAAAGCAGACCCACTAATTGTTGAAAAATTACAAGAGCATAATGCACTTATTAATGTAGAAGATTATCATCATTCTTATCCTCATTGTTGGAGACGTAAAACACCTCTAATCTTTACATCTACTCCTCAGTGGTTTATTTCGATGAACAAAAANAATCTAAACAAAGAGGCCTTAGAGCATATTAAAAGTGTTAATTGGGAGCCCTCATGGGGTCTTCAAAGAATTCAATCTATGCTTACTGATAGACCTGATTGGTGTATTTCTAGACAAAGAAATTGGGGCGTTCCTTTAACTTTAGTTATTCATAAAGATACTGGAGAAATCCATCCTGATCAAAAAGACTTATTTGAAAAATTNGCTCAAATTATTGAAAAAGATGGAATTTCAGCTTGGGATAAATTGGATTTAAAAGATTATATAGATGATCATGAAGAATATATTAAAACTTCTGATTCACTTGATGTTTGGTTTGATTCTGGAGTAACTCATTATGCAGTTTCTGAGAAAAAATTTGGTAACAAAATTGTTGCAGATCTTTACTTAGAAGGCTCAGATCAGCATAGGGGATGGTTTCAATCATCATTATTAACAAGTATAGCAATGAATAACTATGCACCATATAAGACAGTTCTGACTCATGGATTTGTTGTAGATGAACAAGGAAGAAAACAATCAAAATCACTAGGAAATGTTGTATCTCCTCAGAAAGTGTGGGATAGCTTAGGAGCAGATATTTTAAGACTTTGGGTGGCTTCAACGGANTTCAGAAGTGANATGGTAGCATCTGACGAAATATTAAAGAGAACTTCAGATCAATATAGACGTATCAGGAACACTTTTAGATTTATTTTGGGTAACTTGAATGATTTTACTGATAAAAATAAAGTTAAGTTCGAAGATCAAGTTGAATTAGATAAATGGATCATTAATGAAACAAAAATCCTACAAAAAGAAGTTTTAAAATTATACGAATCATATTCTTACCATAAGGCAATTCAAAAAGTACATAACTTTTGTGTTAACGAATTAGGAGGAATATACCTGGATATCGTCAAAGATAGGCTTTATACATGTAAAAATGATTCTTTAGCAAGAAGATCATGTCAAACAAGCCTCGATTTTATTTTGAATATTTTGGTAAGGTTGATAGCTCCCATTCTCTCCTATACAACAGAAGAAATTTGGCAAACAAGTGATAGATTGAATTTTCAGGAGGACTCAGTTTTTCTTTCAAATTTTGATATTTCTGAAATAAATTTTGACTCTAATATTAATCAATCTGAGTGGAAAAGGATTTTTGAAATTAAAGATGCTGTCAATCAATCGATAGAAGAAATGCGAAATGAAAATAAAATTAAAGGATCGCTAGATTCAGTTGTAGATATTCAAGCTACTTCAAATGACTTCGACGTTCTTAAAAAGCTAGGCGTCGAACTTCATTTTTTATTTATTTCATCAGAAGCAAATATTAAAAAAAGTAAAAATTTTAAAATTAAAGTTAGCTCTTCAAAAAATCCAAAATGTACGAGGTGTTGGCATAGACACTCTTCGGTTGGTATAAGTAAAGAACATCCCGAACTTTGCAATAGATGTATCGATAATATTGATAATGATGGTGAGCAAAGAAAATTTGTTTAATTTTAAATTCATACTACTTATTGTATTTTTAGTTATTATTGACGCGCTTTCTAAAATGGCAGCTAATAACTATTTACTGTATGGCCAATCATCTGATACCTTTCTTCCAATTATTGATTTATTGCTTATTTATAACTCTGGAATTGCATTTGGTATTTTTGATAAAGGTGGAGATATGATGCCAAATTTATTATTGGTAATAACCTTAATAATAACTACTTATATAGTAAAGATGGTTCTAGAAGAAAACATTATAAGAAATAAAATTGCTCTATCGTTAATAGCAGCTGGTGCTATAGGAAATGTCATTGATAGAATGAACGACGGAAGCGTTACTGACTTTCTTCATCTTGAAATTTTAAACTTCTCGTTTTTTATCTTTAATTTCGCTGATGCGTTTATTACATTTGGCGCAATTTTGATTATATACTTTGAATTATTTAAGAAACGTTTTAATGAGTAAAGAGATAAAACTAGCTAATCCCAGAGGCTTTTGTGCTGGNGTTGATAGAGCAATAGATATTGTAAATAAAGCATTAGATATTTANGGATCTCCTGTTTATGTGAAACATGAAGTTGTTCACAATAAAGTTGTTGTTGGTNATCTTAAAAAAAGGGGTGCAATATTTGTAGAAGAAATNGATGAAATTCCAGATGATTCATTGGTAATATTTAGTGCTCATGGAGTATCTAGTGAGGTTGAAGAGAGAACAAAGGAAAGAAATCTTAGTTTCTTTGATGCTACCTGTCCCTTAGTAACAAAAGTTCATATGGAGGTAAGAAAACATGCAAAGGCTAATAAAGACATAATTCTCGTTGGCCATGATGGGCATCCAGAAGTTGAGGGGACTATGGGCAGACACATTAATTCAGATAATAGTTCTATATATTTGGTTCAAAACGAAGAAGAAGCAAAGAAGGTAATGGTAAATAATNCAAAACATTTAGCTTTAGTAACTCAAACAACTTTAAGCGTAGATGAAACAAAATCTATAATTAATATTTTAAGAGAAAGATATCCAAATATTGATGTGCCTAAGAAAGATGATATTTGTTATGCAACACAAAACAGNCAAGACGCAGTTAAACAATTAGCGTTAGAATCAGATTTTATGATAGTTGTAGGATCAAAAAATAGCTCCAATTCAAATAGGCTAAAAGAGCTAGCTGAAAAATGTGGATGTGAATCAGTGCTTATAGATGAATTCTCTGATCTNGACTTAGATCAACTAAAAACATTTAAAAATATTTCTATTACAGCAGGTGCATCGGCTCCAGAATCAAAAGTAATGGAAATTGCTAATTCTCTTGAAAAATACCTAGATGCAAAAGTAATAGAAAGGGGTGAAGATAATGAGAATGTATATTTTAAAATGCCACCTGGATTGAGATAAATGGAAATTGAAAATGGCATTTTCAAAAATTTACAATTTCTTAAATCACCAAATTTTAATGAAAGACCTGATCAAGAAGAAATCAGACTTATTATCATTCATTCAATAAGCTTGCCACCAAAAATATATGGCAAAACATATGTTGAAGATTTTTTCTTAAATAAACTGAATATTGATGAACATAATTATTTTGAGCAAATAAAAGATTTAAANGTATCTTCTCATATATATATAAAAAGAGACGGTAAAGCAGTCCAATTTGTTCCATTTAATAAAAGAGCATGGCATGCAGGCGAGTCTTCCTATAAAGGAGTGAATAATTGCAATGATTATTCAATTGGAATTGAACTTGAAGGGTCGGATGATGACATTTACTCTGATCTTCAATATGAGATGCTTATCAAGATTACAAATGAAATCATTAATGAGTATCCCTTGCTAGACAAGAAATCTATCATTGGCCATTCNGANGTATCTCCTGGAAGAAAAGTTGATCCAGGTAGTAAATTTGATTGGAACAGGTTTTTAGAGGCCTTATGATTAATCAAAACATAGTCAAAATAATTTCATTTANTGGATACGGTTTCGCTTCAGGTTTGCCATATGTTTTAATTTTTATAACATTAACTGCTTGGTTACGAGATGTTGGCGTTGATTTAAGCTTAATTGGTTTTATTAGCTGGATAATGCTTACATATTCATTAAAGTTTTTATGGGCTCCCTTTGTAGATAGATCTTCATCAGTCTTATTTAAAAGATTTGGTCATAGAAGAAGTTGGATAATNACAATGCAACTTCTAATAATTGTTTCTTTAATTATTTTGTCATTTATAAATCCTCTAACAAATTTAACAATCTTTGCANTATTCGCTTTCAATGTTGCATTAGCAGGCTCNATTCAAGATATAGCAATTGATGCATACAGAATTGAAAGTGCGCAGATTGAAGATCAAGGTAATTTNGCTGCGGGTTATCAGTTTGGTTACAGAATAGCTATTCTTATTGGATCTTCCCTGGCTTTAATTTATGCAGATAATTTTTCATGGTTACTAACATATCAACTTATGGCTNTNTTAATGTTAATAAACNTAGTTGTTACTGTTTATATTTCCTCAGAGAATCCAANTTCTAATCTTGTAAAATTAAGCTATAANCAATCACTAATAGATCCTACAAAAGATTTCTTTGAGAGGTTTGGTATAAAAATAGCCTCAATGCTTTTGTTGGTTGTAGCTACNTATCGATTAACTGATATTGTAATGGGACCCATGGCAAACCCTTTTTATATTGATATGGGTTATTCTTTGTCAGAAATAGGCTATGTAGTTAAGGTTGTTGCTTTAATAGCAACCCTGATAGGTGTTTTTGTTGGNGGTATTTTTATAAAACAATATGGTTTGTATAAGTCACTTTTAATTGGTGCTTTTTTGGTTATGTTAACAAATCTGTGTTTTTCATATGCCTCTATAAGTGATAAAAATTTAATTGTGCTNGCATGTATCGTTGCTTCAGATAGTCTNGCAGCTGGTATAGTAGGCACTGTAAATATTACTTTTTTAACAAGTTTAGTTTCATCAAAATATACAGGGTTCCAGTATGCATTATTGACATCTCTAATGGCTTTTTTAGGGAAGTTTTTTGCAGGTTTCTCTGGTGTTTTTGTAGAAAGTTTTCAAAATATATTTGGTTTTAATTATGGTTGGATGAGTTTCTACATTTTTACATCAATGTTGGCAATACCGGCAATTATAATGATTTATTTAAATAGAAATTTCTTTGCATCATTTAGATGATATTAACAAGAATTGTATTTATATTATCAATAATTATAGTATTCGTATTNAGTATTGTTAACTCCAGCGATATATCATNTTTTNAGAATTTATCATTTTTATCTGATAAAGCTATTCACGGAATAATTTATTTTTATTTAACNTTNNTGGGAATAATATGTAAATTTAAGATATCTAATTTTGCTCTCTTTTTATTGATTCTCATTTTTGGATTNTCTATTNAAATTATTCATTTATTTCATCCAAACAGATTTTTTGAATATTATGACTTACTTGCAAACCTAATTGGGGGTACAATTGCGCTTCTCATCAATATGTTAAAAAATTAAAATTAACTATTGATTTATAATTTTTAGCCCTTAACTAGTGGTTAAGATAAATTTTAGTAATTTATATGGAGAGATAAATGAAATTAAGACCATTACATGACAATGTTCTTGTTAAAAGAACAGAAGAAGAGGAAACTTCTTCAGGTGGAATTATTCTGTCTGGCTCTGCAAAAGAAAAACCATCACAAGGTGAGGTTGTTGCAGTTGGGCCTGGAAAGATTTCAGATTCTGGTGATTCAGTCACAATGAATGTATCAGTTGGTGATACAGTTATTTTTGGCCAGTATGGCGGAAACGAAATTAAATTAGATGGCGAAGAATATCTTATTCTATGTGAAAAAGATATTTTTGGCGTTGTTGAATAAAATTAAATTAATAGGGAGATAAACTATGTCAGCTAAAGATGTAAAATTTGGTGATACCGCGAGAGCGCAAATGCTTGATGGTGTTAATACATTAGCAAATGCAGTAAAGGTAACACTTGGACCAAAGGGAAGAAATGTTGTTTTAGATAAATCATTTGGTGCACCAACAGTAACAAAGGACGGTGTCTCTGTTGCTAAAGAAGTTGAACTTGAAAATAAATTTGAGAATATGGGTGCACAAATGCTTAAGCAAGTTGCCTCTCAAACATCAGATGAAGCCGGAGACGGAACTACAACAGCTACTGTTTTAGCTCAATCAATTGTTAATGAGGGCAATAAAGCTGTAGCAGCTGGGATGAATCCTATGGATCTAAAAAGAGGAATAGATAAAGCAGTTTCTTCTGCAGTTGAACATGTCAAAGGTCTTAGTGTTCCTTGTACGGATGATAAGGCTATTGCACAAGTAGGAACTATATCTGCTAATGGTGATACAGCTGTTGGAGAAATTATTGCAGAAGCAATGGAAAAAGTTGGAAAAGAAGGTGTTATCACCGTAGAGGAAGGAAGTGGTATCGAAAATGAGTTGGATGTAGTAGAAGGTATGCAATTTGATAGAGGATATCTATCTCCTTACTTTATTACAAATCAAGACAATATGACCGTTGAACTTGAATCACCATATATACTACTGTTTGATAAAAAGATTTCTAATATTAGAGATTTATTACCATTACTTGAATCAGTTGCTAAAGCTGGTAAACCACTTTTAATAATTGCTGAAGACATTGAGGGCGAAGCTCTTGCAACCTTAGTTGTAAACAACTTAAGGGGTATAGTAAAAGCTGCGGCGTGTAAGGCACCTGGATTTGGTGACAGAAGAAAAGCTATGCTAGAAGATATAGCTATTCTCACAGGAGGAACAGTAATTTCTGAAGAGGTTGGACTATCTTTAGAAGGTGCGTCTGTAGAGGATCTAGGAACATCTAAAAGAGTTGTTCTGAATAAAGATAATGCAACAATCATTGATGGAGCTGGTGATGAAAATGCTATCGCAACAAGAGTAAATCAAATTAGGGCTCAAGTTGAAGAGACATCCTCTGATTATGACAAAGAAAAACTTCAGGAAAGAGTAGCTAAACTTGCTGGTGGTGTAGCTGTCATCAAAGTTGGTGCAGGTTCTGAAGTAGAAATGAAAGAAAAGAAAGCGAGAGTTGAAGATGCGCTTCACTCAACTCGTGCTGCTGTTGAGGAAGGTGTTGTTCCTGGTGGTGGTTCTGCTTTAATAAGATGTTTAGAGGCTGTTGCTGAGCTAAAAGGTGATAATGATGATCAAAATGTTGGTATAAATATTGCTAAAAAAGCTTTCGAAGCACCTTTAAGACAAATTGTTTCAAATGCTGGAGAAGAGCCATCAGTGATAGTAAACAAAGTTATTGATGGAAAAGATTCTTATGGATTTAACGCTGCAACGAGTGAATATGGCGACATGATTGAAATGGGAATTTTAGATCCTGCAAAAGTAACAAGAACAGCTCTTCAAGCAGCTGGTTCGGTAGCTGGTATGATGATTACTACTGAAGCGATGGTTACCGATGTACCTAAAGAGGATACTCCAATGCCACCAATGCCAGACATGGGAGGCATGGGCGGTATGGGCGGCATGATGTAAATCATTAAATTCATACTTAAAGACGGGGATTTATCCCCGTTTTTTATTAGATTTCAAACAAATTTTCATTTAATATACCTATAACACACTTTAAGGATTTATTATGGATTTATTAACTGATCAGGCTTTCTTTAGATCATTTCATATTCTTTTTGGAATTGCATGGATTGGCCTACTATATTACTTTAATTTTGTTCAAACAGAGTATGTAAAAGTTGCAGATCCAGATGCAAAAGCTGATGTAATGAAAAAGTTAGCACCAAATGCACTTTGGTGGTTTAGATGGGCAGCCTTTTTTACTTTTTTAACAGGCTTAATATTGTTTTATCAAATTACTGCAAGAATTGGAACAGAGATAATTCTTGGCGCTACGATGGGAACAATAATGATGTTAAATGTCTGGGGGATCATTTGGAGAAATCAGAAAATAGTTCTTGGAATTAAAGAGGGTGATGTTGCTGCGGCAGCAGCAAAAGCTGGACTTGCTTCTAGAACAAATACTTTATTTTCAGTTCCGATGTTGATGTATATGGTTTATTCAGCTCATGCCTCAGGTTCATATTTAGCATTTGATAATTGGAGTAGTACTAGTTTAATCATTGGTCTTGTAATAATCTTTGCTATCCAAGCTAATGCGATTTGGGGAAAAATGTTACCTGCTATTGCTAGTGTAAGAGCAGTAATAACTTCATCTTTTGCTTTAGCAGTAATTTTAAAGTTAGTTACTGATTTTTTATAAGCCTCAAGTTATTAAAAGGGGAGCATTAGCTCCCTTTTTTTATTTTTATTTTAGAAATTAAATTATCTTCAAACTCTAAAATCTCAAATCTATAATTTTCTATCTCTATGCATAAATTAGCTTGTGGAATTTGATCAAGATATTCTGTAACTAATCCATTAATAGTTTTAGAGCTATCCTCTGGAATTTTCCAATTTAGATAATTGTTTAAGTCTCTTATTTTTGAATTACCATCGGTCAAGATAGAACCATCCTTCAACTTAATAAACTCCTTTTCAAGCTCTTTTTTATTTCCACCAAATTTTCCAGTGATTTCTATAAAAATATCTTCGACAGAAACTAAGCCTTCAATCTCTCCATATTCGTCAACCACGAAGCCAAGAGCTTCATTGTTTGCAAGAAACTCTTTTAATTGCTTCATTAGTAATGTTGATTGTGAAACAAAATAAGTTTTTTGAAGAATTTTTTTGAAGTCATCTTCATTTTTTTTATCAAAGTTTTCAAGAAATGAATGTGAGTCTTTTAAATGCAGGATTCCAACAATATTATCAATAGTATCTTTGAATACTGGTAATCTTGTATATTCTGTTGACTCAATAATGTTAGTTGCATTCTCATAACTCTCACTAATATTGATTCCAATTATCTCTGATGTTGGAACCATAATGTCTTCGACTATAAGTTCTTCCATACCAAGAACAGAAGACAGCATTTTTCTGTATTGTTTTGGAATTAGATCTCCAGACTCTTCAAGTAAGGTTTTAAGTTCTTCAGTATTCAGACTATCATTTAAATTAGCGTCCTTTGCATCTAGATTGAAAACTCGTAAGATTAATTTGCTTACAAAATTTGTAAGAAATATAAGAGGTTTAAACAAATAAACCAGGATTTTTAGTATAAATGAAGACCTAGTTGCAAAACTTTCTGGTTTTATAGCTGCCATTGTTTTTGGAGTAATTTCTGAGAAAATTAATATAACTATCGTTAAAATAACTGATCCTAAAAGAACGTTGCCTCCAAAATAGTTAAGCATAATAATTGTTACAATTGCTGAAGCAAGTATGTTTGCAAAATTATTACCAACAAGTATTGCTGAAAGCAGTTGATCAGGTCTTTTTAGAAGATCAAGAGCCCTTTTTGCGCTAATCTTGGATTTTTTTGATAAATTTTTTAGTTTAATCTTATTAGCAGCCATCATTCCTGTCTCAGATCCAGAAAAAAATCCACTAAGAATTAGTAAAGACACTAACGATATAAATAAAACTATTAAAGAAGGATCTTCTTGCATTAGGATCCGATTATATAAGAGTTCATATAATATGCTCCTAATACAGCCCACATTGCAATAAATAAACTTCTTGTTGCATATTTCATTGGAAAATTAAGATACTTTATTCCAAATATTGTTATTACGTATATAAACCATGCTACAAATGTAAAAATAGCTTTTAAAATTAAATTTGCGGAGAATACAGTTTGAATGCTGAAACCTGAAATCAGACCTAATGAAAGAAAAAATAAACCAATACCAAGTATTTTAAATACAATCTTATAATTTTTTTCAACTGGAAAAGGATTATTTAGAATCAATTCACCTTTTTTTACTTTTAAAATATTTCTCTCAAGAATAATAATTTCATTATATGCAATAAAAAGAAATAACAAACTAAGTCCTGTGACCATAAAGTGAATTGTTGGCAAGATGCTTATTAAATCATAAGTGAATAAATATATTAAAATATAAGAAAAAGCACTTATTAATGATGAAATGTATAAAGAACTTTCACTTTTATAGAAAACTCTAAGTATAAAATATATAACCACGCTAATCGTGACTTGGGTAATAAAACTCATTAAAAATATAGATTAATTGAAACTTTGCATAATAATACTATCAATATTACTAAGGTTAACCTAAAATACACATCTTTTTAAACAAATTTATATATTTTTAATATGGTAATTATAAGATTAGCAAGAAGTGGGGCAAAAAAAAATCCCTATTATTTTATTACAGTTGCTGATGAAAGACGTCCTAGAGATGGAGCATTTATAGAACGTTTAGGCTTCTTTAATCCTTCAGCTAAAGGTCAAGAAGAAAGATTAAGAATTGATTTAGATAAGATAGATGATTGGGTCTCAAAGGGCGCTCAAGTAAGTGAAAGGGTTAATTCATTGATTAAAGATGCAAAATTAACTCCTGAGGAGTTTGAAGCTAAAGTTGAAGCAAAAAAAGCAAAAGCTGCTGCAAAAAAATCTGCTCTATTAGAAAAACTGGCTAAAGAAGCAGAGGAAAAAGCTAAAGAAGAAGCACCAACTGAAGAAGCACCAGCTGAAGAAGCTCCTGCTGAAGAAGAAGCACCAGCTGAAGAAGCTCCTGCTGAAGAAGAAGCACCAGCTG
>NHJW02000012.1 GCA_002169625.2 Gammaproteobacteria bacterium TMED225 | reverse complement strand
AAAAGAAGAGCAAATTATCCTTATCCNTCAGGTGATGGTGATGCTGCTTTCAACTGGAACAGAATTCCAATAGGTATTGTTGANAGAATTGANATTTTAACGGCTGGTGCATCTGCTGTNTATGGTGCAGACGCNGTTGCNGGTGTTATNAACGTTATATTAGTTGATGGCATGGAAGATATNAGTGTTCANGTTAGAGCTGGTGCTCATCAACCATTTACNAATAGATCCTCAGGTGAATCNTTNAGCATTGANATNAGTGGTGGTGGCTATTTTGAAAATGGTAGTTTTGTTTANGGTATTGATCTNAATACAAGAAATCCCCTAAATGGTACTGACAGAACTCAATTAGATGATTATCAAGATGAGCCAGTAAGTTTCTTTCAATATGGAATGTGGGCTGGTTATTGGGCNAGTAGNNCAAGATTTGCNAATTCATTCNTACCACAAGAAATGGGTGCAACAACNACTTGTGAAGANTTAGGCATGTTTGAAGATAACATGGCNAATTATGGNTGGGCNGCTTTTGGAAGAACTGANAGAAATGCNTATTGTAATTTAGATGCTATNAAATATAGNACNATNAGAAATGGTAATGAAAANGNTTCAATNTATNTNGGNGGAACNTATAATTTTGATAANGGAATGGAATTTACAGCTGATCTTCATTACTGGGAAACAGAAGCTGANAANGTNTNTTATCCNTANTTTGTTCAACAANGTTATGACGCTGGATATATCATAAATGANAGNGGTGAGATTTTAGGTGCATTTGGAGAAGACTNCACNGGCGGTTCAATACATCCAAATGTATGGGATNNNTATGGATATGCATATGGTTTTGGTCAAAGATTCTTTGCTGAAAAAAATTGGCAGANTGATTATGANGAAGANACTTTATCAGTAACTATGGCTCTNNCTGGAAACNTTGAAGTNGGNGANTCAATCTGGGATTGGGAAGTNGCTTATGTNTATGANGATTATTANTACCTNAATGGNTCTGAAGAAGTNATGAATGATACTTTAGNAACGTGGTCATGTGGTAACGTCATNAATTANTATCCTNAGTTATGTAATGATGGNNCATNTGGATACNGCGTCTTNAATCCGGANACTTANTGGGGAACNTATGAAACTGCAGCTTCTTATGGNTTNTGGGAATATGTATTTATTGANGGTGATTCAAGTTCTGAATCAATATCTGCNCANATTAGTGGNGATTTATTTAATATGCCTGCTGGACCAGTAGGGTTTTCACTNTATTTAGATGATAANAAAACAGAATATTCTATNGATCCNTCTCAAGCTTATTTAGANGACAGAGTNTGGGGAAATACCACAACTAGAGGTGGNGGTGATAGAACAAGAACTTCATATTCTCTTGAANTNGCATTACCTNTTACAGCTAACTTNAATCTTTATTTAGCTGGNAGATATGANGATTATGATGAANNNTCTACACAAATTGGTGGAAANCGTACTGACCAAGTNACTTTNTCATGGAAACCNACTGACAATCTTGTTAGTAAGAGGTGGTTGGGGTGAATCATTTGCTGCNCCAAGCTTACCNTACATTTATAAGAGTTTAACAGGCGGNTTTGGAACACCTTGTGACCATTATGGAAGATGGTTAAATACTGGTGAGGTATTAGATTACACAACNTGTACTGGATACACNCAGTTAAATGCAAGAGAAAATTCAAGAGGTAANTTAAATCTTAGAGCNGAAACTGGTGAAAACTANAACTTTGGTATAGTTGTTGATCTTGTTGACACAGCTAAGGTTAAGATGGACATGACTCTAGATTTTGTTGANCTNGAACTTGANAATATTGTTATAGGNACATCNGTTNGNAGNTTGCTNATNGATGANNTNATTTGTAAAGTNCAAGAATCAGGTGAAACTGTAGNAGGTTACTCATATTCANNTGGATATTGTANTGANGTTTATTCNAACATTGTTCGTGGNGCNNNTTGGACACCTCAAGGTGGAGGNACTGCACCAGANATTACTCCTCCNGAAGGTGGTNTTGCNTCTGTNGANTATGGATTTATTAATGGTGCTGGNAGATTCTATAGAGGNGCTGACTTTGCATTATCATCAAGATNNTTAACTGATAATGCTGGTGANTTCTTTTTAGGACTNTCNATNGCATATGTTGATGATGAAAGAAGAAGTGATGCAGAAGGTGATCCTTTTGTATCNATNATGAANCAAGANAGAAGATTAAGATCNAGAAGTTACTTATCCTTAAGCTGGCAGAAAAANGANTGGNCAGCTGGAGTAAGCACTTCAAGAATTGGTTCAATGAATTANCANTCTAGATGGGCTCCAACAACAANTGGTGATGGANNNGTAAAAATTAATCCATATTATGATATTGGTTCTTTTGTAAGATATGANTTTGANGATGATGGNCATTTCTTAGCANTATCAGTNTCAAACCTTATGGATGANATNCCTGAGAAAAATGAAGATTTATCTTGGCCTTGGTTTGCAAGATANTACTACTCACCTGTTGGTAGAGAAGTATTCTTAACATACCGTTACACATTNTAGAAAGAATATANTTTAAATCTTAAATCCCCTCNNTATNAGAGGGGATTTTTTCATAAAGTNAACNTATAAGTAAAAAAAATATATAAAAAGTATATAATTATGCGCATGAAATATATAAAGCTTCTTTCAATATTAGTGATCTTTTCAAGCCTATCTTTTAGTCAAGAGACAGAAGAGGTTGTTGATGAAAAATTACTTTTACAGCAAGCTATTGATACAGAAGCATCATCGTCTAATGATGCAGCGAATAGACAAGAATTTATTGATGATGTTGATGCACAAATAATAGTGTTAACTGGAGATATTCAATTTCTATCACAGCAATTAGACCTTACTAATATTTATAATAGACAGTTACAAGAATTAATAGACTCACAAAATACTGAAATAATATCTATTAATCAGCAAATGGTTGAGTTGGATAAAACTAATAAAGGGATACTTCCAACATTAGAAGAGATGGTTAAAACCTTAGAAACTGTAATTGATAATGATATTCCATTTTTACTTACTGAAAGAAAATCAAGAGTTGAGGTGTTAAAAGATATTCTTGTTCAGTCTAATATATCTACTTCTGAAAAATTCAGAAGAGTTTTTGAAGCTTATCAAATTGAAAATGAATATGGCCGCACAATAGAATCATATCGCGATGAAATTGTAGTTGATTCAGATAGTTATAATGTTGAGATCTTTAGACTTGGCAGAGTAGGACTGTATGCAAGAACATCAGATGGCAAATATACAGCCATGTACAGTAAAAAAGAAAATAAATGGATAAGAAAAAGAGGGATAGATAGTGAACTTGTAATTGCGTTAAAAATTGCAAGAAAAGAATTGCCACCTTCACTTCTTAAGTTACCAATAGAGAGAATATGATGAAAATATATTTATACTTAACTATTTTCATTTCTTCATTTATCTTATATGCGCAAGAAGAGATTATTGAGGAACCCATATCAAAAATTGAGCAATTAATACTAGATATTGAATCTGAAATTGATATTGAAAAAAGATTTGACTTTAGTAGATCTAATTCCAAAGAAACACAATTATCTGACCTCAAAAGAATTCATAAAAAACTTGAATCTGATTTAAAAAATGCAGAAGATTTATCACAAAGATTAATATCTGAGTTTGATGAAAACGAAAAGACATTATCAGAATTAGAGGAGAGATTAACCCTTAAACTTGGTAATTTGGGTGAGATGTTTGGTGTTGTCAAACAAGTTTCTGGTCAGACTAGGGGTGAATTTAAAAATTCTATAACTAATATCGATAACCCAAACAGAGATCTTTTTCTACAAAATCTTGCTGAGTCAAAAAAACTTCCTGATTTATCTGATATTTCTGGCCTTTGGCTTGAGTTATTAAAAGAAATAAGAAATGCTGAAACTATTAAAACAATTTCAACTGAAGTGCTATCTGCAGACGGGGATAATAGTGAACTAGAAATATTAAGAATTGGTACTTTTTCAATTACTCAAAATGGAAAGTTTTTGAAACACTTAATTGATACAAATCAAGTTGAATTTTTAGCTTCACAACCCGCAGGAGTTAATAAAAGAAAGCTTAGAAGATTACAGAATAACGATGAAGGTATTTTTGAAGTTGATATAGATCCTACAAGAGGCGCTATACTAGAGAAATTAATTCAAAAGAAAACGTTTTTTCAAAGAATTGCTGATGGTGGTTTTGTAGGTTATGTAATTATTTTACTTGGACTGGGCGGAGTAGCTTTAGCTTCTGAAAGAATTTATGTATTAAGAAATACACTTCAAAGTATCCATGACCAAGAAAATAACTCAGAAATTATTGAGAATAATCTTTTAGGATCACTATTACAAACAGCAAAAGAAAATATGAATGAGTCTTTAGATTCACTAGAGTTAATTTTAGATGAAAAAATTCAATCAATAACACCAACTATAGAAATTAGAGTGAAGGCAATAAAGTTAATTGCTACTGTTGCACCTTTACTCGGTCTTTTAGGAACTGTTATTGGTATGATTGAAACTTTTCAGGCAATCACTTTATTTGGAACAGGTGATCCAAAATTAATGGCAGGAGGAATATCTCAAGCCTTAGTTACGACAATGTTGGGTCTTATCGTTGCAGCGCCGTTGTTGTTTATGCATTCTTATGCTGAAAATTATTCCAAAACAATTATTTCTTTCTTAGAAGAAAAATCATCAGGTATAGTTGCAAATAAAACAAAGCAATGATAAGTGAAGTATTTAAAACATATTCTAATTTCATCAATCAAGGTGGTCCGGTAGTAGTTATACTGTTTTTAATAAGTATTTATCTCTTTGTTTTAATTTCAGTAAAATTTAAATTTTTATTTTTTGATATAGATCTTATTAAAAATAAGTTTGTAAAAGACTACAATAGTATAGAAAAAGATCAGTATCTTTTATTGAATCAATCTATATTAAAAGCAGACTTTAAAAATATTGTTATCAAAGATTTTTATATCATCCAGACCTTAATTGCTTTATGCCCAGTTTTAGGGTTGCTTGGGACTGTGACGGGAATGATTGAAGTATTTGATGTTGTCTCTTTTTTTGGAACTGGTAATGCTAGAGCCCTGGCTTCAGGAATAACCAAAGCTACATTACCAACAATGACTGGTATGGCAATAAGCATAGTAGGGCTTCTTACATACACTGTTCTTAATAGTAAATCGCAATCAATTATTTCAAAAATATGAGAAGAAGAAAGAAAATTTATCAAGAAGAAACTGGTCTAGATCTTACACCAATGCTTGATATTGTCTTTATTATGCTTATATTTTTTATCGTTACGACATCGTTTGTAAAAGAGTCAGGAATAGAGGTTAATAGACCAAATGCAGAAACAGCTGAAAGAAATGAAAAAGGCAACATTCTTGTTGCTATCTCTGAAAATAATGAGATTTATATTGATAGAAGAAAAGTTGAATTAAGAGCTATTAGGCCTAACATTATAAGATTGAAAGCTGAAAATCCAGAAGGCGCAGTCATTATTCAAGCTGACAAAGCTTCTCAAACTGGTCTGCTAGTTGAAGCTATGGACCAAATAAGACTTGCAGGCGTTTTAGAAATATCTATAGCAGCAGAAAATGATTAGTAAATATTCAGGACACATAATAGGCCTCCTTACATCAATAGTCTTTTTTATGACTCTTGCATATATTGTAAAACCAGCCTCTGAATCATTAAAAACAGAAAATTCATTTAGAGTAGTAGATTTTATTAGATTAAAAAAAGATACTTCTTTAAAAGAAAAAACAAGAACAATTCCAGATAAACCTGAACCNCCTAAAAAACCTCCTCCACCTGAATTGGTTACACCTGAGTTATCAGCACCTCCACAACTTCCAAATTTGAATATTGANTTTCCTGATATATCTGTACCTACTGATTTTAAAGGTGCTTTTTTGGGACCTCAAAATGCAGGTGGTAACTCTCAAGTGATTCCATTAGTAAGAATAAATCCACAATACCCTCGTAATGAGTTATTAGCTGGTGTAGAAGGATGGGTTAAAGTAAAGTTTATTGTTGAGCCTGATGGGTCTGTGTCATCTCCAAAAGTAGTTCAATCCAAACCACCAAGAGTATTTGATTCGTCTGCGCTAAGAGCAATTAAGAAATGGAAATTTAAACCTAAAGTAGTAAATGGTATTGCAGTGCAACAAGCTGGCACACAAGTTATTGAATTTAAGATGTTTTAATATGAAAGTTTATAAAATTTTTTATCTTATTCTATTATTACCTTCTCTAATAAATGCTGAGGAGGTTTTAAACGAAACTGTTTATTGGGAGCTTACAAGAGTAGATAGCAAAATCGAAGAAAAAAAATTTGATGAAGCTGAAAAAATACTTAGATACTGGTATAAAAAAAGTTGGCGATCACGATCTTATAATAAAGCTGTAATTGCAAGAACTTATGGTTTTTTTCTATATCAACAAGAAAGGTATGATGAAGCAATTGAAAAATTGCAAGTTTCTTATGATGAAAATGCATTTCCCTTGCAAGAAGCAACAACTCTTGTTCAAGCATTAGCTCAACTTTATACAACACAAGGTGATATACCAAGTGCAAAAGAATTACTTCTAGATTTTATTGAAGATGCTAATAAAAGCCCCAAGCCTGTCCCAGGCATGCATAATATTTATGCACTTACAGCTCTTATTTATGCATCTGAAAAAAATTATGATCTTGCTTATGACTATATCAATCTTGCAATTTCATTATCAACTTCATTTAGAGAAGATTGGTATCAACTAAAATTTGCAATTGAATATAATAAGGAAGATTTTATAGCTGCTGAGGTTTCAGCAAAGGAGTTATTATTAAATAGACCAGAAAAAAAGAGATACTATGTTCAACTTTCTGCTGTTTATAACATTCTAGAAAAATATGACCTTTCTCTTGCGACTATGGAAGTAAGCTATATGAAAGGATTACTAGATAAACCAGAAGAATTTACAACATTAGCGAGTTTCTATTTATATAAAAAAAATCCAGCTATGTCAGCAAAAGTCCTTGAAAAGGCAATATCTGATGAAGATATTATATTTGATAACACAAACGCAAAGCTGCTTGCAGATTCATGGTTATTTGCCAAAGAGAGACTTAAATCTCTTGACGTAATTGATAGGTCATTGGGTGATGATCCAGATGATATTAAGCTTATAAAACAATATATAAACATAGCATTCAGTGCATTTAAATGGAATGAGGTTATTTCTGGTGTTCAAAAGGCTAATGAAGCTGGTTATGAGGATGATGGTAAATATGCCTTAATGAAAGGAATTGCATACTTTGAAATGGATTTAATTAAAAATGCCCAAAATTCTTTTATTGAAGCATCTAATAGTAAGAAATATAAGGATCAAGGTGCTGCTTGGCTTGAATATCTTGAAGCTTTGAACGGATAAGCAAAAATCCTTATTTGAACCTATAACTTAAATCTTTGTCTAATAAATATGATTATTAAAACTGAAAAACTTATCAAAGAGTATGAGGTAGGAAACCAGAAAGTAAAAGCACTTAATGGTATCGATTTAACTGTCGATAAAGGTGAATTTATTTCTATTATGGGACCATCAGGATCAGGTAAAACAACTTTAATGAATATAATTGGATGTCTAGACTCACCTTCTAGTGGTTCTTATTACCTTAATAAAAAGNTAGTAAGTGAATTTGATGAGGAAGAACTTGCTCAAATTAGAAATAAAGAAATCGGATTCATATTCCAATCATTCAATTTATTACCTAGAAACTCTGCTTTAACTAATGTATTACTTCCTACAAAATATGCAGGAATTGATAATAAACAAGCATTGAATGCAGCAAATGAGATGTTAAATTTAGTTGGTCTCTCTGATAGAAAAGATCATACTCCTGGCGAGTTATCAGGTGGTCAACAACAAAGAGTTGCTATTGCAAGAGCTCTTGTAAACAAACCAAGTATAATTTTTGCAGATGAGCCTACGGGTAATTTAGACTCAAAAACTGGTCAAGATGTTATGAATTTACTAAAAAAATTAAATAATAATGGCCAAACTATCATTATAATTACACATGAGGATGATATCGCTAATCAATCAAATAGAGTTATTAAGATTAAAGATGGTGAGNTCGAGGCTGATAAAAGACATGAATAAAAATTTTATTTACATAATTATATTTTCACTANTNCTTTCAAGTTGNGGCGGAAGTGATGATGTTAAAAATGAATTTTATAAGAAAAAAGAAATAGTTCCTCAAAATTTAGAAGTAACAGTTGAAGCATCAGGAATGGTNGAGGCAATATCTTCAATAGAAATNAAATCAAAAGCATCTGGTGAAGTTCTTCTTCTTGGAGCAGAGGTTGGAGATTTTGTTGAAAAAGGCTCAATCTTGGCTCAGATTGATCAGAGAACTCCAAAAAATATTCTTGATCAATCTAAAAGTGATTTGGAAGCAGCTAAAGTAAGACTTACAAATGCAGAGGCTGCTTTTGATAGAGGAAAAGAGCTTCATATTCAAAAAAGTATTTCAGATCAGGCATATGAAGACATTCAAGAAAATTATGCTCAAGCAAAGTCAACTTTAGTAAGAAGCGAAGTTTCATATGAAAATGCAAAAATAGCTCTTGATGATACTATCGTAAGATCTCCCACATCAGGAACTGTAGTCTCAAGACCAGTTGAAGCAGGTCAAGTAATTTCTTCACCAACATCTGCTGTTGGAGGAGGCACGCTGATAATGACATTAGCAGACTTGACTAAAGTTAGAGTAAGAGCGCTTGTTGATGAAATTGATATTGGAAAGGTCTCTATTGGACAAAAAGTTTCAATTAAAGTTTCTGCTTATAGAGATACAGAATTTTTTGGTATTGTTTCAAAAATTGAGCCTCAGGCTTATGTCGTTCAAAACGTTACAACTTTTCCAGTTTTAATTGAAATCAATAATGATAAGAACAAGCTATTATTGGGAATGAATACAGATGTTGAAATAGAAATATTAAATAAGGATGTTTCTATAAGTGCTCCTACAATGTCTTTAAGGACAAGAAAAGATATTTACTCTGCTGCATCAATTTTACAAATAAATAATGAAGAAGTAGATTCTTTCTTAAAAGAGAAAGTATCTGGAGAAAACTTCAATAAATTTATTGTTATTAAAGATACCAAAAGAGGTCCAAAACTTTCATGGGTTGAAATTGGTAAATCTGATTTATCAAATGTAGAAGTTAAAAACGGTCTCAAAAAAGGTGATATTGTATTTATTCTTCCCAGTAAAGGGCTCTTAGATTATCAAGAACAGTTCAGAAAACGTGTCGAAGCTTCTATTAGTCTAGGATAATGGTTTTAAAAGAATCNTTTGAATCNGCAATNAGCTCAATCAAAGCTAANGCACTTAGATCATTTTTNACATCTNTAGCAATCATAATTGGAACAGCTGCTGTGATTGCAGTTATCGGAATTGGAAATAGTGCTAATAAAGCATTAGATGCTGAAATTGATGAACTTGGTGTAAGAAATATTTCAATATTTGCAGGTCAAAAGAGAAGAGGTGGTGTTAATTCAGGAAGCAGCCCTCTAACATTAAAAGATGCATATGCCCTTGAAAAAGTTACTGAACATAATTGGATGGTTGCTCCAGGTATAGAAAGAGGTAGGCAAGTTCAATATAAGAATAATAATATGCAAGCTAGAATTAATGGTTATTCAGTAAATAACTTTCCTGTTAGGGGATTCAACATTGAATATGGACGTTTTTTTTCTGAAAAAGAAAATCTTTCTAGAAAAAAAGTAGTCGTTATTGGATCAAAAGTTCCAGCTGAACTCAAAAGTTTTGGCAGGACAATGTTAAATCAAGATATTTTGATTGGTGGCGCATCTTATGAAGTGATTGGTATTTTAGAAGAAGAGGGAGCAAGTGGATGGCAATCTCCTGATGATGAGTTATATATACCTATTCTCACAGCAACTTCGAGAATCGCAGGTACTGAAGATTTAGGATGGATTAATGTTGGCATACCAAATGATGCAAATGTTGATTATGTAATGATGAGCATAGAAGAAGTGTTAAGACGACAACACGATATTGGTCCAGGAGAAAACAATGATTTTAGAATTAATGATTGGAGTCAATATTCTGATTTGAGGAGAGAGGCGACAAATATATTTGCTCTTTTAATCGCAGGTATTGCTGGGATAAGTTTAATTGTTGGTGGAATTGGTGTTATGAATATTATGCTAGTATCAGTCACAGAAAGAACTAGAGAGATTGGTCTAAGAAAAGCTCTTGGAGCAACTCCAAATATTATTCTTTTTCAGTTTCTAGTTGAAGCTACTATTCTTTGTATGATAGGTGGAATAATAGGAGTTTTTATTGGCACTTCTTTACTTTACTTATTTGCAGCATTTAATGATTGGCCATTCGCAATGCCTATAAGTGCAATATTTGGTTCAATTACCTTTTCAGCGTTGGTTGGATTAACTTTTGGTATTTGGCCTGCCAGAAGAGCGGCTAAATTAGATCCTGCTGTTTCTTTAAGATATGAGTAAATTAAAAGTTGTTCAACTTTTGCCTGAGTTAAATATTGGAGGAGTAGAAAGGGGAACTAAAGATTTTTCAAAAGCTCTTGTTAAAAAAGGACATGAATCAATTGTTATTTCAAATGGTGGCGTTTTTGAAAAAGACATAATAAGTGATGGTGCCAGACATATAAAACTACCAGTTCATAAAAAAAATTTATTTTCATTACTACTATCAAAAAAATTAAAAAATGTATATGAACATGAAAAACCAGATATTGTTCATGTTAGATCCAGAATGCCAGCTTGGATAAATTATTTTGCTTTTAAAAAATTAAAAAAAAAGCCACTTTTAATATCAACTTTTCATGGTCTCTACAGCACACCCATTTATAGCCAAGTAATGTCAAAAACAGATCACATGATCGCAATCTCTTCTACTGTTGAAAAATACATAATTGATACCTACAAAGTAGCAAAAAAAAATATTACAACTATCCCAAGAGGATGCGACAACAATCAATTTAATAAAGATAAATTAAATCAAGAATGGATTAATGAATGGTTTNTTGAATATCCATCAACAAAAAATAAAATCCTTCTTACTCTTCCTTCCAGAATATCTAAATGGAAAGGAGTTGATAGTTTCATAGAACTATTTTCAAAATTAGATACTAATAAATATCATGGATTAATAGTTGGTCCCTCTGATGGTAAAGAAAGCTACTTTAATTCATTAAACCAAAAGGTTGAAGATTTAGGACTATCAAACAATATTACTTTTACAGGGTCTAGAAATGATATAAATAATATATACAAGATTTCTGACATTGTATTTAATCTGTCGTTAAAACCAGAACCTTTTGGAAGGACAACAATTGAAGCAATAAGTTGTGGTTCAAAAGTTATCGGATGGAATCATGGAGGAACAAAGGAAATTTTAGAAAAATTATTTCCTGAGGGTCTTGTAAATTTGGGTGACATAGAAAAACTAAAAGAAAAAGTTGATATGATTGCTAATAACAAATTTCTAACTCCAAAAGAAAATATTTTTACTTCTGAAAGAATGATTGAATTAACAATCAGCTTGTATCATGATTTATTAAGAACAGATAGATAAGTATCTTGTAATTCTATAATCTTTTCTTTAATCGAAAACTCTTCTTCCACAAATTCAAAAATAGCTTCTTGATTAAATATTTGGATATTATCGACATATTTTTCTAATAAATTTTGTANAGATTTTTGATTATTTTTTTCTGCAAGTAATTCTATTGGGAGTATATCANCCATGTGTCCAACATTTGTTGANAGAACAGGAACNTTTAAATATAGCGCCTCTAATCCAACNCTAGGACCTCCCTCATCACGNGAAGAAATAATTAATACAGAAGCATTATTATAAAAACTAATCAAATCAGATCTATTTTGGTTATCTATAATTTTTACTTTCTTTGAAAGATTATTTTTTTCTATAAGTTCATCAAGATTTTTTCTTTCATTCCCTGATCCAATAATAAGAAGATCTGTATCAATGTTTTTCCAAGAAGATATCAATAAATCAAAACCTTTTATTTTTTCAAGTCTTCCAATCGCAAGAGCATATTCACCTTTTTCTTTCTTACATTTCTGTAATTTTGGATACCACCAATTTGAGATAACCTTTGATTTATTTTGTATGCCTTCAATTGCTTTTGAACTTACTCCAACTACAAAATCAGCTTTTTCATATATCTTTTTATTTTTTTTAATTCCATGCACTGTTGCAATATGTTTGAACTTATTTTTATTAATTGATGCAATTATGGAAGTAGTTTTGCTTCCATGTGTATGAACAATATCAGGACCGATATGTTTAAGTAATTTTTTTAACTTATATTTTCCAATAATTGATCTTCTGCTAATATTTTTAATTTTATAAACATTTATCATTTCATCAAAATCTTTAGAAATAGATTCATTACAAATAAGTATGGGATTATCTGTTAAATTATTAACTAATAACTCATCAACATGTTGCTCAATACCTGCAAAACTATCACTTAATACAAAATGAACAACTTTCATATTATCTTGTTTAATTGATACGAAACTTTTTCAACTTCAGCAAAAACATCATTGTGTTCATTTTGTTTGATAAGCTGCATTTTAGATAAACCATCAACAATATCATCACAGTTGATGTAACCAATTTTTTTATTATTTATTAATTCTGTGACAGTTTTAGATACCTTATTATTTTTAAAACTCTCCATATCTATCAAATATGTATTACCCTTACAAGAAAGGCTCTCATAAATCATATTTACACTATCTCTNGTAATTAATTTTGANGATGCTTTATGAAGAATCTTTTCAAACGAAAACGAATTNTCTTCAAAGTGGCAAAATTTTACATTTTTATTCGCTTGCATTAGATCNTNTAACATTNTATTTANGGANTTTGGAGTTCTTCTAGAATTAAAGACATAACAATCTTTATTTGGATGAATNGATATAAANTAATTAATCTGAGACATTATATTCATATCATTAAATTTATAGTGTTTATTTTTTCCTCCAAGAGCAATCATTATTATGTTTTTATNAGGCTCGCTAAGAGAAACTTTTGAAAGTGATCCTTCAAATGAAATAACATTATCACAATNTTTTAGTTTATTTGCGTCATGAAAAGGAGCACAAATAATATCAAAATCTTTCTTTTTAAATGATGGTGCAAGAATTGCGATACTTTTTGTTTGATCTTTTTGATTTTTTTTAATATTTAGTAAGAAGGGGTATGTTTTATGACCTGCTCCAATAATTATGTCAAAGTATTTCTTCTTAANATCATCTATGTATCTAAAAAAGGGTATAAAACCTTTTACAGTTCTTTCATNTANATTTAAATCNTTATTTTTTGATAATTCTTCAAGAAGNACTTTTACTTGTTTTTCATGACCAATATTATTATCTTTGATCCAAAGTATATTCATTTTANTAAACCATNTTGTATACATTAAATTATACATGGGATAAAGTCCTCAAAATTAGATAAAAACAATGAATGATAAAAAAACAATTGAATCAATATCAAAAACATTAATATCACAATATGGTGATGATGCTGAAACAGTAGCAATGTTGAGGGCAGCGGAATATGCTGCTGGTCAAAATAAAGATGAGTGGATGAAATGGGAAAAGATTGTTGCAACAATTCAATCTATGAATCAATCTCCATCACTGGATGGATAAAATTTAAAAATTATAAAAAAAAGGTTAATCTATGCTAATGAAGCTGAATTTCCTTTCAAAAAGCAATAAAAATATTTTGATTGCCTCATTCGGAGCTTTTTTGTGTATGTTTTTTATTGCATATTTTAATTCAATTGATAAAACAAACATTTGGTTAATTCCTCCATTTGGCGCTAGTTTGGTTTTAGTCATGGCTGTGCATGATAGCCCATTAGCAAAACCAAGGAATGTTTTTTTTGGACATATTTTATCAGCATCCTCTGGAGTATTAATGTTCTATTTACTTGGTGAATCACCATTATCAATCTCACTAGCAGTGGCTTTAGCAATTTGTATTATGCTTTTAACAAAAACAACGCATCCTCCTGCTGGAGCCAATCCGGTAATAGCGATTTTAGGGGCAAAATCATTTGAATTCGTTATAATGCCAGTTGCTATAGGGGCTTCATTTATAATAATTTTTGCTTTGTTTTATAACAGGCTAATGAAAAGGTAATAACAATATTGTCTCAATAAATAATAATGGGAAAAATAGAAAATACTATTAAAGANTTATTAATCAAAAATTTTGATCCTTTCGTTCTATCTGTTGTGAATGAAAGTAGTATGCATAATGTTCCTCAAGGCTCTGAAAGTCACTTCAAAGTTTTGATTGTTAGTGATGATTTTAAAAATATTAATAATATAAAAAGACATCAAACAGTTTATAAGGCGCTTAAAAGTGTCATGGAATCTATACATGCATTATCTATAAACACTTTCGATAAAAAAGAATTTAAAAAAAATCCTCAATTAATTGACTCTCCAAAGTGCGTAAATAAAATCAATGAGAGTTGATATTAAAAATATTGCCTCTTGGTTGTTAGAAAGATATATAGTTATTTTATTTATTGTAGTTTTGGTATCTTTTATTTCAGGACTGGGGCTAAATAATTTTAAATTAGATGCATCTTCTGATGCACTTGTCCTTGAAAATGATGAATCTTTAAAATCTTATAGAGAAGCTGAAGATGAATTCGGTGACTCTAGTTTTCTTATAGTTACTTACGCACCAAATATAGAATTATTTTCTGATTATTCTATTAATAGGCTTTCAAACCTAGAAAATGACCTTAAAAATATCGATGGCGTTGATTCTGTTTTATCTTTATTAGATGCACCAATCTTTTTTCAACCAAAAGTTAGTTTGACTCAGGTGGCAGATAATTTAAAAGATCTAAACTCTGAGGGCATTGATTTAGNCTTAGCTAAAGATGAAATAGTTAATAATCCAATTTATAAAGAGTTAATCATAAGTAAAGATGGCAAAACAACAGCANTGCAGGTTGTTTTAAGNGGCAATGATGAATANGACAACCTTATTAAAAAAAGATATGAAATTCTTGATAGTCTTGATTCAAAAGAACCACTAATTAATAAAACAAAAATAGATCTTCAAAATAATCTTGATCTAATAAATTCAAGAATTAGTCAAATCAACAATGAAGAGTCAGAATTCAACAAGCTTCTGATAGCAAACATAAGAAATATATTAGATAAATATAAAGATGAAGCAACAATTTATCTAGGTGGACCATCAATGATAGCTACAGATATGATGGATTATATTGAATCTGATCTAACAATTTTTGGATCCGCAGTAGCTTTAATATTTGCTTTAATGCTATATCTATTTTTTGGTTCAATATGGTTTGTAATCCTTCCATTAATGAATGCATTTTTAGCTACATTTATCACTGCAGGATTTTTAGGATATATGGATTGGAAAATTAGCGTTGTATCATCTAATTTTATTGCATTGCTGTTAATCTTAACTATATCTCTTACAGTTCACTTATTGGTGAAAATTAATGAACTCAAAAAAGAATTAGATTTTAAAAGAGCAATTATTAAAGGCTATGATCAAATGTTTGCACCTTGTTTTTTTGCAGCACTTACAACTGCAGTAGCATTTTTATCTTTAACATTTGGTGAATTAAAACCAGTAATCGAATTTGGAAAGATGATGGCATTCGGAATATTCATTGCCTTTATATTAACTTTTACTTTTCTTCCGTGTGCGATTTTTTTACTTAATAAAAGTAAAACTAAAGATTTTTTATCTATCTATAAAGTTACCCGCTCATTATTATTTTTTTCACAGAAAAATAAAGCATTTATAGCATCTTCATTTTTAATAATTTTCATAACATTGTGCTTTGGAATATCAAAACTTCAAGTTGAAAATAGATTTATTGATTATTTTGANGAAAATACTGAGATTTATAAAGGAATGTATGAAATTGATTCTAAACTTGGAGGTACAGCAACACTCGATATTATTATTACTCAACCAGAAGATAATTTTGAATCTATCGAATTNGAAGATGAGTTTTTTGANGATGATTTATTTGAAGATGAGACTAGTTCTGCTGCTGGATATTGGTGGAATATATATTCATTAGAAAAACTTGAAGATATTCATGACTATTTAGATGCTATTCCAGAAATTGGTAAAGTGTTAAGTGTTGCAAGTGGAGTTAAGCTTGCAAGGCAAATAAATAATGGAGAAGATTTAAATGATCTAGAATTAGCTCTTTTACGATCNGTACTACCAGAGGACATAAGGGAAACTTTATTATATTCATATATTAATAAAGATGATTCTGTTGTTCGAATTTCAACAAGAGTCAATGAGTCTTCATNTAATTTAAATAGAAAAGAATTATTAGATAAGATCAATAATGATCTTCAAAATAAATTTAATTTAAAAAAATCTGAGTATGAAATTACAGGATTGGCAGTTTTATATAATAATATGCTCCAATCNTTGTTTCAGTCCCAAATAGGATCCTTGCTNATTGTTTTTGCTGTTATTTCTTTGATGTTATTTTTAATCTTTAGGTCTTTAAAGGTAATGATAATTGGATTAATTCCTAATATATTTGTAGCATCATCTGTTATGGGGTTATTGGGTTTGTTAAAAATACCATTGGATATTATGACTATAACTGTAGCTGCGATAAGCGTTGGAATGGCAGTTGATAATACTATTCACTATATTTATAGNTACAAAAAAGAGTTAAAAAAGAACAGTAGTGAATTGGCTTTAAAGAATGCACACAGCACAACAGGAAGGGCAATTTTTTATACAGCATCAACTATTGCTGCTGGCTTTTGTATATTATCNTTATCAAATTTTTTTCCAACAGTGTTATTTGGAGTATTTACATCAATAGCAATGATATTAGCTTTTGTAAGCTCATTAACTTTACTGCCAAATCTATTAGTAAAATATAGAGTTTTTGAATAATATTAAAATATGGGACCATTAAAAAATATTAAAGTTCTTGAATTTTCAGGCATTGGACCTGGTCCATATTGTGGAATGTTATTAGCTGATATGGGCGCCGACGTTATCAGATTAAGCAGGAAAGATAATGAGGGACTTGAAAATAAATTTGATATTCACAATAGATCAAAGCGTTCAATAACTGCAGATCTTAAAAATGAGGCAACTATNTTTGAAATACTNAAGCTAATAGACCAAGTAGATGTTGTNTTCGAAGGATACAGACCGGGTATTATGGAGAAATTAGGCATTGGACCAGATGTTTGCCTTAAAAGAAATCCTAAGCTCATATATGGAAGAATGACAGGTTGGGGCCAAGAAGGACCAATGTCTAATTTAGCAGGNCATGATATTAATTACATAAGTTTATCTGGAGCCTTAAATGCTATCGGACGGAAAGACTCAAATCCATTAGCTCCATTAAATTTGGTAGGTGACTATGGCGGTGGTGGTATGCATTTAGCTTTTGGAATAGTAGCTGCTCTNATCCATTCATTAAAAACTGGAGAGGGGCAAGTAGTTGACTCAGCCATGATTGATGGCTCACTTTCANTAATGTCTTTCTTTTATTCTTTGAAAGAAATGGGGCANTGGANAGATAAAAGAGAATCTA
The DNA here is from genome assembly GCA_002169625.2 of Gammaproteobacteria bacterium TMED225. GTDB lineage: Bacteria > Pseudomonadota > Gammaproteobacteria > Magnimaribacterales > D2472 > SAR86A. The sequence goes on along the minus strand of NHJW02000012.1, from coordinate 13,225 downwards.
ATTTATTAGATGGGTATGCACACTTTTACGACACATATGAATGTAAAGACAATAAATTTGTTGCAATAGGATCAATAGAATCACAATTTTATAATGAGCTTTTAGAAAAACTGCAAATAGATGATAGAANGTTTTTAGACCAATACAATAAAGAATTATGGCCAGAACTTAAAGACATAATGACTGCTAAAATTAAATCAAAATCAAGATCTGAATGGATTGAAATATTTTCTGAAAGTGATNCTTGTGTTACACCAGTTCTTGATATGGAAGAGGCTCAAGCTCATCCGCATAACATTTCACGAGAAGCATTTACAAATATTGATGGCTTTAATCAACCAAATGCATCTCCAAGATACTCCAAGACTAAGCCAGAAATTAAACATAATGCAAAAAAGATTGGAGCAGATTTAGAAGATGTTTGTGATGAATTTAATTTAGTTAAAGAATCTTTTTAAATTACTCTATATTAAAAAAACTAATACTATTTTTAAAAGTTTGTTTTCTTAATATCTCTTCATCAATATCCATTAGCTCAGATATCTCGCTTGCTATATGATTTAAATAAGATGGTTCATTTCTATTATTTTTAGGCTTGTTAGCAATATTTTTAGGTATAAGATATGGGCAATCAGTTTCAATCATTAACTTAGATAAAGGAATGCCTTTAATTGCATTCCGAAGTTCAATATTTCTTTTCGCATCACAAATCCATCCAGTAATACCTATAAAACAATCAAGCTCTAAATAATCATCAAGTTGTTCCTGAGTTCCTGTAAAACAATGAANAATTTTTCTATTTATATCTGACGAATATTTCCTTAATATTTTTATGAAGTCGTTATGTGAATCTCTTTGATGAAGAAATAGAGGTTTNTTTGTGTTTATAGCGATTTTAATTTGCTCTTCAAATGCATATATTTGTTCTTCATATGTAGATAAATTTCTGAAGAANTCTAAACCTGTTTCGCCTATCGCATGGGGATTATTTATATTTACAGCATCGTGAAGTTTNTTTAAGTATTCGTCATTAATTTCACTTGCATGATGAGGATGAACTCCAATTGTGAAAAACATATCTTTTGAATATTGATTATAGATTTTTAATAACTTATCTAAATCAATCATTCGACTACATATAAGACCAAATTTACTAATCTTATTATTTATAGCTTTATGAATAACTCCATCTAAGTCATTATCAAATCTTTCATTGGTAAAGTTACAAGCTATATCTNCGATTTCATGCATAAGTACAGTTATTAGTTTCTAATAATATAAATTATGAACTAAAATTAACTAATCATGAATCAATTTGAAAGATTTCAAGATGCTTTGAAAATAGAGAGTATTGAAGATAAAAAATTTATAGTTAATCCAAATACTAATTATTTTGTTGGTAATACACCTCATGGTGGCTATTTAATGGCAGTCATGCATAAAGCTCTTACAAGTATATTGCCTCACGGAACAGCTATAAGTTCATCTGNTCAATATCTAGATAGAATTAATTCAGAGCCATTTGAGCTTGAAGTTGAAATTTTTAAAATAAGTAGAGGGAGTTCATCGGGAATAGTTAAACTAAAACAAAATGATAAAATCTGCACTACTTTTACTGGAACGTGTTCAGATTTTGAGTTTATGAAAGGTTACGATGATCTTGAAAAACCTCTACCCGATATCTTTAATGAAAGTGATAAGAAAAATTATGTAAAGATGAATTATGACAATATATCAAAAGGTTTTACACCTGCATTCATTCAACAACTTCAGTGCTCAATTCACCCAGATCATGTTTGGTGGAATAGAGAAATAGGATCTGACAATAGTGTGAACGAAGCAAGATGTTCTGCATTTTTAGAAATGGAAGGAGGAATACCAGATCAATTTTGTTTATCATTTTATTCCGATATTCTTCCACCAGTAGTGAGTAATAAATTTGGTCCATTAGGCTGGATACCTACCATTACCTTAACAACACATATTAGACAATTGCCGACAACCTCAGAAGTTTATGCTGATTTCAAAGCAACTGACATCAATAAGGGATATTTTGAGCAAGATTGCAATATATGGGATTTAAATGCAAATTTAGTTGCTTCGAGCCGACAACTAACTAGAATACTAAAATCAGAAGATAAATTATCATAAAATATTAATTTNAAGGAAGACTAATGCAATTNAAAGGTACAAAAAATTATATATCAACAGANGACTTAAGNATGGCTGTAAACGCAGCNAAATCTCTTGAAAGGCCCTTATTAGTTAAAGGTGAGCCTGGGACAGGTAAAACACTTTTAGCAATAGAGGTTGCTAATGCATTAAATATGGAATTAATTGAATGGCATATAAAGTCAACTACAAAAGCATCGCAAGGCTTATATGAATATGATGCGGTAACAAGGTTAAGAGACTCACAACTTGGAGATGAAAGGGTTAAAGATATTTCTAATTATATAAAGAAAGGAAAATTATGGGATGCATTTACAGCTGAGAAACAAGTTGTTTTGTTAATTGATGAAATAGATAAAGCTGATATAGAGTTTCCAAATGATTTACTTCAGGAACTAGATAGAATGGAGTTTTTTTGCTATGAGACAGGAGAAACAATAAGAGCAAAACATAGACCTTTAATTATAATGACTTCCAACAATGAAAAAGAGCTGCCTGATGCTTTTTTAAGACGTTGTTTTTTTCATTATATTCAGTTTCCAGATAGAGGAACAATGAATAAAATCGTTTCAGTTCATTATCCGAAGATAAAAAAGAAACTTGTAAACGAAGCTCTTGAGATCTTCTTTGATTTAAGAAAAATACCAGGGTTAAAGAAAAAACCATCAACTTCTGAGTTAATAGATTGGTTGAAGTTACTATTATCAGATGATATGCCTGANGAAATTCTNAAAAATGCTGACTCATCAAAAGCTATTCCTCCTTTATATGGAGCATTATTAAAGAACGAACAAGATGTGCAACTTCTTGAAAGATTAGCATTTATGTCAAGAAGAGAATCTAATTCTAAATAAATGTTAATTAATTTATTCCAAACCATTAGATCGTCAGGTGTTCCATGCACCTTAAGAGAGTTACTTGATCTTCTTGGTGCACTTGAAAATCAATTAGTGTATGCAGACATTGATGATTTTTATTATCTTTCAAGAGCTACATTAGTAAAAGATGAAAAACACTATGATAAATTTGATAGAGCTTTTGAGATATATTTTAAAGGTATTGAAAGAATGGAGGATGTCTTTCAAGCATTGATTCCTGAGGATTGGCTTCGNAAAGCATTNGAAAAAGAACTCGATCCGGAAGAATTAAAAAAAATCAAATCTTTAGGAGGTTTAGAAAAACTACTAGATGAATTCAAAAAACGTCTTGAAGAACAAAAGGATCGACATGAAGGTGGAAATAAATGGGTTGGCACGAATGGAACATCTCCTTTTGGACATGGAGGCCAAAATCCCGAAGGAATTCGAATTGGNGGTCCTGGAGGTCAAAATAAAGCAGTAAAAGTATGGGAACAAAGGCAATACTCCAACTTGGATGATTCAGTAATTATTGGNACTAGGGATATAAAAATGGCTTTAAGGCGGTTAAGAAAATTNGCAAGACAAGGTAATGATTTAGAATTAGATATGGATGATACTATAAAGTCTACTGCAAAAAACGCAGGATATCTTGATATAAAGATGGTTCCAGAGAGNCTTAATTCAGTAAAAGTTATAGTTTTATTTGATGTTGGTGGATCAATGGATCCATATATTAAGTTATGTGAAGAACTATTCTCTGCAATTAAAACAGAATTTAAAAATTTAGAATATTTTTATTTTCATAATTGTATATACGAATCTGTATGGAAGGATAACAGAAGAAGGTCTCAGGAGAGATTTCTTGTCCAAGACATAATTAATAAATATTCATCAGACTATAAAGTTATAGTTGTAGGAGATGCAACTATGGCTCCTTATGAAATAACTAATGCCGGAGGCAGTATAGAACATTGGAATGAAGAAGCAGGACATACATGGATAAAAAGACTCTCACAACATTTTGAAAATATGGCTTGGCTTAATCCTGTTCCCGATGATCATTGGGACTATACATCGTCAATATGCATTATACGAGATCTATTTGAGAAGAGNATGTATCCTTTAACACTTAAAGGATTAGAAGATGGTATGGCAGAACTATCAAAATGAATAATCAATTANAAAAAGAAAGTGGTATNAAATGGGGACCNTTTAGATTAAGAATTCCATTTATTCATATTAGATTTCTTTCTGGTGAATTTATTCAGGGCTTAGTAATTTCNGGAGCAACTGCCTTAGCTGGAGCACCTATTGTTATGGCCTTGGGTTTAAGTTTTGAACAGGCAGTAGCCTGTTCTCTTATAGCTAGTACGCTTATAACGTCAGGTCCAATTATATTTGGAGAACCTCTTGCGCCTGGTTGGGTTACACCAGCACTGCCTTTGGTAATTGCTTTTTTTATTTCGAAGGGTTTTTTTGATGGTGTATATAGAGAAGAAGCATTCCAATATATGGCAGCNATGTGTATAGAATTTACTATAATAATTATCATCCTTGGTGTTACTGGTTTAGGAAAAGTAATTGTAGAAAAAATTCCAAATGCCTTGAAATCAGGAATTATCTTAGGAGCAGCATTAGCTGCTTTTTATCAAATNTTTTTTAGTGATTTTGAAAGATATATTGGAAATACTCCAGTCGCTATGACAACAATTCTCATAATTTGTACTATTACAACATTCTCAGAACCATTTAAAAAATTAGCAAATAAGAATAAGGCCTTAAAGATAATCGGTTCTTTGGGCTTATTNCCTGGTTTCATTCTTGCAACTTTGGGAGGCTTTCTTGCAGGAGAAATTACTTTTGATATTCAAATGGGCTTTATACTTCCTCCAATCGATGATGTTTATAAGCTTACATCACCATTCTCAATTGATTTTCCACCTTTTGCTTATTACTTAGAAGTTCTACCTCTTGTAATTATTGGATATCTTCTNCTTTTTGGTGACTTTGTTGCAGGAACTGAAATTCTAAAGGATGGNCAAAAGAATAGATCAGATGAACAAATAANTATTGATATTAATAGATCCCATAATAGTGTTGGTATTAGAAATCTTTTAGGAGTAATTATAAATCCCTTTTTTCCAACTCAAGGTGCTTTGTGGACTGGAGTTCATGTGGTAATAGTTGAGAGATGGAAACAAGGTCCAAATGTAATGAAATCTCTGTTTGACGGAATTGGATCTTATTACTTAATGGGAATTCCGTTACTATTTTTTGTTCTTCCATTTATAACATTTATGAAACCATTAATACTGTTAGCACTTGGAGTAACTCTAGTTTTAACAGGATTAGCTTGCTCTTATGTGGCAATGTCATTGGTAAAAAGAAATTCTGAAGTCGCAATATCAATAATTACTGCGTTATTCATTGCCTTTGGTGAATATAATGGAGTCGCTGCTCCCTGGATAGGATTATTAGTAGGACTATTATTATCTTTATTATTAGTTGATCAAAATTTTGGTGAGGAAGAAATTGACTAATTTTGCTTTAGAAATATCAGATTTAAAAAAAGTCTATTCAGGAGGAACTGAAGCCTTAAAAGGTATTTCTTTAAACGTAAACGAAGGAGATTTTTATGCGCTATTGGGTCCAAATGGAGCTGGTAAATCATCAACCATTGGTATTATTGGAACACTTGTTACCAAAACAAGTGGNAGTGTAAAAATTTTTGATTTTGATATAGATGAAGATGCGGCGATGGCCAAATCTATACTTGGTGTCGTCTCACAAGAAATAAACTTTTCTCAATTTGAAAAAGTAATAGATATTGTTACAACTCAAGCTGGCTTTTATGGAATAACACGAAAAGAAGCTAAACCTAAGGTAAAAACTATGCTAGAAAGACTTGGCCTATGGGATAAAAGAAATGATCAGGCAAGAACACTTTCTGGAGGTTATAAAAGAAGATTGATGATTGCTAAAGCACTAATTCACGATCCAAAACTATTAATACTAGATGAACCAACAGCTGGAGTTGATATTGAACTNAGAAGAGAGATGTGGTCATTTCTGAAAGAAATCAATGATAATGGAACAACCATTATTTTAACAACACATTACTTAGAAGAAGCTGAACAACTTTGTAGAAACATTGGAATCATTGATCACGGTGAGATTGTGGTNGATACGACAATGAAAGATCTTCTCAGTAGATTAGATGTTCAAGGTTTTGTTCTGGATCTTGAAAAACCACTTGAAACAGAGCCAAAAATAGAGGGATTTGAGTTAAGATTAGAAGATTCTTTAACCTTAGTTACCGCAGTAAATAAAAATACCTCTATAAATAATTTGTTTAATGAATTAAATAAAATTGGAATAAAAGTAAAATCAATGAGAAATGAATCTAATAGACTTGAAGAATTATTTATTGAAATGGTAAAAAAATAAAATAATGAAAGTGAGTAAAACTAAAATTTCAGTAACACTTTGGACATTAACTTATAAAGAAATAAGAAGATTTATGAGATTATGGATTCAAACTTTAGTTCCACCTGCTGTTACGATGTCTTTATACTTTGTAATATTTGGTTCTCTCATTGGTCCAAGGATTGGTGAAATGGATGGGTTTGATTATGTCCAATTTATGATTCCTGGATTAATAATGATGTCTGTAATAACAAATTCATATGCTAACGTTGTTTCATCTTTTTATGGAGTAAAGTTCCAAAAATCTATTGAAGAATTATTAATATCGCCTATGCCAAACTGGGCAATACTACTTGGTTTTATTTTAGGCGGAGTTACAAGAGGAGTTTTAGTTGGAATTATAGTATTTTTTGTAAGCCTGATATTTTATCCAGAATTTGAAATAGCTAATTTTTCTCTTACTATNTTNGTTTTATTTTTGACTGCAATTTTATTTTCTTTAATGGGTTTTTTAAATGCAATTTTTGCAGATAGTTTTGATGATATATCNGTCATACCTACTTTTGTNTTAACACCTTTGATATATCTAGGAGGAGTATTTTACTCAATAAATATTTTACCTGAATTTTGGAAATCAGTTTCTATGGCAAACCCAATGCTATATGTNGTTAATACATTTCGTGAGGGNATGCTAGGTATTAGTGATGTATCCATAATATTTTCATTATCAATGATTGGATTGTTTATTGTTCTGCTTTCTTCCTTATCACTTTATCTCCTCCATAAAGGAATTGGCATTAGAGAATGAAAACCAAGTATCTTGGAAAAAATAATAAAAATAATAAATCAGGAAGAGACCTGCTAGATTGNATTGAAAGAATTAAAGTAGATATTAAATATGGACATGATATTTGGAATGTTTACGATTTCATGTATCTTGATCAAAACAAAATCCCAAATCTATCACTTTTAGAAATTGTAATTCCATCTAACTCAAAATTTATAGTTGAATCTAAATCCATGAAGTTATATTTGAATCATTTTTATAACAAATCATTTAAAACAAAAAATGAAATTNCTAAAAAGATACAAAAAGATATTGAAAACAAAATTAAATCAAAGATCAAAGTTAGATTTTTAAAATCTTTTGTTAAAGAACCAAATTTTATTACACTTAACAATCTTCAATTAAAAAACACGCCAATCAAGAAAATTCTAAAATTTAATGGTTTTAGATCAATCTGTCCTGTTACATCACAACCTGATTTTGCGAATATCTATATCTACTCAGATAAATCTATTNAAACTAGTTGGCTAGTAAAATATCTAATGTCTTATGCTAATCATGGTGGCTTTCATGAACAATGTATTGAGACAATATTTAATGATATTAAGACCAATTACGAAATGAAACATCTTGAAGTATGTGGCAGATTTCAAAGAAGGGGCGGAATTGATATTAATCCGTCAAGAGGAACTCATATTAAAAAATTATTCATTAATTTTAGGGAATTTAATCAATAGGATTTAAAACAGTAATTTAACTAAAATATAATGTTTTTTATGGCGGAAGGTGAGGGAATCGAACCCCCGCGCCGTTTCCGACGACACCTTTCCAAGGTGCTGCATTACCGCTCTGCCAACCTTCCTATTTGACTTAATTATACTTGTATTAAAAAACTTGTTTCAAAATATCTTTATATGTATGATTTTGATATGTCTTCTAAGTATAAAAANGATTTAATAANCATNCTTGAAATGCTATCNAATATTGAAAAGGACTTAGATCTNATTAAATATAATGANTCTGAAAAAAAGGTTTATTATACAATCGCGCGTAAAATATCATCTGATNAAGTCTGNAATATCTCNGATATTATCAATGATTCAGGTTTATCTAGATCCACTGTATATAAAAGTATTAANAAATTNGAATTAGATAATCTTCTTTCTATACATCAATCAAATGATGATAAAAGAGAATTTAATTTAGTTCTTTCNTAATTAAAGATTTTAAAAATATGACTAAANANAATCTTAATCATTTTATTAAGGTTTCATTAACTGTTTATATATTTTCAATGTTTATTTTTTCTATTTGGTCATATTTACAATACTTAGATCTCGCAAATCTTAATCCTAATAGAGAATGGTCAGGGAGCTTATGTTATCTGCCACATGGTTCAAGAGTATTAATGTTATGTTTTTTTAGATATTACTCTTTACCTGCTTTATATTTAGTTGAAATTAGTGGNCCACTATTAATATATGATGAGGGTTTTGTAGATGGATGGAGTTTTGCATCACTTGGTTCACTTGCTTCGGTTATTATTTCAATTGAGCTCGTTAGATGGTCAAATATTGCTCCGGGTAAGTTTTCNTTATTTAAACCAATAAATTTTAAAAACTATAAATATTTATTTTTAGTAATTGTTATATCAGCATGTTTAAACGGTTTATTTGCTAACTTAATCATTTCACTTATTAGTAACTCTATTATGGTAAATGTTATTACTGTTTTCAGGTTTATGGTTGGAGATATACTGGGAGCTTGTGCAGTTGTATTAGCTCTATGGGTAATATTTACAACTTTAGTTGATAATAGACTAGTCATTTCTCCNGATGAATAATATTCTTTACTACTGTATATTTATACAGTATAATTNNTATTATGNANAATATAACCTATATAACAAAAGANCCTATATTAAATGAGNTAAATAATTCGGTTGANAANGAATCAACAAAGAAAATGATTGCTTTTAAACATTTTAATAATAATCTAAATTTACTAGATGATTATTTACAAGCAAACAATGTTTCTAAAACAACTAATAAACTCAATAATAATTTATATACAAAAAAAACTCAGTTAGAATTCTCGTTTTAATTTATAAAATCACTTTATTTAGAACACATACTGTATATAATTTAAATTGGTGTCTTGTTTAAGAATTTTTTAAGGGGGTTTTTAAACATTCTATTTCTACCCTGAACATGGAGGTGGTCCTATTAGTATTTATTTAACAACAGGAAACGGAGGATTTACCTTTTGACAGGGGTAATTGTTTAGTTTCCGGCTAGAATTTGTCTTAAACGAAATCTAGTTATAACCCCCAAATTATTTTGGGGGTTTTTTTATATATTATGGCAATAAAATATTGGGCTGTATTAACTTTTCTTGGTGCCATTTGGGGCAGCGCGTTTATTTTTATTAAAATTGCTGCACCCGAATTTGGTGCAGTTGGATTAGTTCAAGCAAGATTAATTATTGCTTCACTAGTTTTTATACCAATTTTATTAAGACCTAAATATTTAAAATTATTTATATTTAATAGTGCATGGAAGCACTCATTAGTTTTAGCAATATCAAACAATGCNATACCGTTTACTTTGTTTTCATTTGGAAGTTTTGGAGCTGATTCAAATATATTAGCTATTTTAAATTCAACTACTGCATTTAACACTATGATAATTGCATTTCTTTGGTTAAATGAAAAAGTAACAATAAAACAAATATTTGGATTAATACTTGGTTTTATTGGTGTAATAATTCTTGTAAATCCTGACTCTTCATCAACTTCAATTTTTTCAGCAATTTTATGTTTAATTGGTGCGACATGTTATTCATTTTCAACTGTATTCATTCAGAAGTATTCAGCAAAAACCAATAAATTTGTATTAATTGGATGGTCAATAGTTTTAAGCTCAATAATTATGTTGCCAGTTACACTCTTTAATCTTCCACCAAATATTCCATCAAGCGATGCAATTTTTTCAGCATTATGGTTAGGAGGCATTTCTACAGGACTAGCATTTTTCGGATATGTTTATNTAATAGAAAAAATCGGAGCCGTGAAAACTTCTACAGTTGCATATTTTTTACCAATATTTGGGATAATATGGGGCTCGGTTTTTTTAAATGAAGTTATTACAATTGGTATTATTATGGGATGTTTAACAATTTTAATTGGAGTCTTCTTAGCAACTTCTAATAAACGTAATAAGATTTCTGGAGAAATTCATGCAAACTAACACCTTAGATTCTCTGCTTGCAGAAGCTAACAAAATTATAAAACGTTTGTCTTTTCAGGAGTCAATGGAAATGATTAATAATACTAAAACTCTAATCATTGATGTTCGAGAAGAATCAGAGGTTTTTAACCTTGGCATTATTAAAAATGCTATTCATATCCCAAGAGGTTTATTAGAATTTAAATTATCACCAAATTCACAAAATAATCCGGTTAAGATTGATGATGATACAAATATACTTGTATATTGTGCAGGTGGTTACAGATCAGCATTAGGAGCAAAGTCTTTATATGATTTAGGATTTATGAATGTTTTTAACATTGGTGGTTTTCAAGAATGGATAGATGCTGGTGGTGAAATCCAACCACATTTATAACTTTATTTTAGACATATTCATTATTAACAATAAATGTATAATGTTTACAACATACTTAGCCTGGGGAGCACAAATATGAATAAATATTTATTTACATTTGCATTTGTAGCAACTTTGACAACTAATATTTTTTCTCAAGATGTTGAAGAAGTAATTGTTACAGCAACAAAAACTGAAAAGACTTTGCAAGAAGTACCTGTAGCAGTTTCTGTTGTATCTGGAGATACAATTGAAAAAGCAAATATTACTGATATTCTTGACTTAAAAGCAGTAGTTCCATCTTTAGATACACGTCAAAGAACAACTTCAACTCAATCATCATTTTATATTAGAGGTTTTGGTAACGGTGATTATAACCAAGGTATAGAACCATCTGTTGCAGTCTTCATTGATGGTGTTTATCGATCTAAAATGCAATCACAAATTTCNGATCTTCCATTGATNGAGAGAATAGAGGTTTTAAGAGGTCCTCAAAGTACTTTATTTGGTAAAAATGCGACNGCAGGTGTTATTAATGTTGTTACAAAAAAGCCATCATTTGAAAAATCTAGNTTNATTACNACTACATTTGGAAATTTTAATTCAAAAATAGCAAAAATNTATACAACAGGNCCAATAAGTGAAACTGCAGCATATAGNTTTTATGCAAATTTTAATAAATCTGATGGGCATTCTGANAACGTAACAACTGGAAATGATGTAAATAATAGAGATAGAAGTAANTTAAGAGCTGAAATTTTACTTGATCAGTCTGAAGATCTNTCAATTAGATTTACTGNNGATTATGANGAATANGATGAAACATGTTGTGCTGTAGGAAGTACGAGCCTTTGGTATTGCAAANCANATTGNTGCNGCATTNGGTGGTGGNGTTATTCCTAATGACCCNTTTACNCAAAAAGTATTTTTTGATTTTGATCCAAATACTTCAGGAGATAATACNGGTATCTCTGCTCATGTAACTTATAACTTTANTAANATGACTTTTGAAAGNATTTCTTCTATAAGAAATTCATATATGGAGAATGTTCAAGATGTAGATTTTGATGCAGCACCCATTGTTAGTCCAAGTCCAATAACACAAGATCTTGATCAAATAACACAAGAATTTAGACTTTATAGTAATAATGATGGTGATTTAAATTGGTTAATTGGCGCTCATTATTTTAATGAAGAGATGGATTATGAAGAGTCAATCTACTATGGACCTGGTTTTAGAAATTATATTGGATCATTTCTTCCACCAGGCTCATTTGCAGGTCTTGAATTTGCATTTGGTTTACCGNCTGGAACAATTTTCCCAGCTGGTGCAGGAAATACTGAAACAGCTACNCAAGATAACACTAGCACATCAATATTTATGCAAATAGATTATGATNTTTCAGATAAGNTNAATATGCTTGTTGGTCTTAGTTATTTAGAAGATAAAAAAACTGTATCATATAATCAAATCAATACTGATTTTTTCTCTCAACTTGATTTTGTAGGAATTGTTGCTGCCCAATTAATGGGTCTTGGACTGCCTGCATCAGTTGCTTTAGCAACAGCATCAGATCCTTCACAAAATTCATTATTAGCGTTTCAAGATCTTCAATTGCTACCTCAATTTGTTAACTTCCCAAATGTTGCAAATAATGGAAAAAGTAAGGACGATAATGTTGATCACAGTATAAAATTTACATATGCAGTCAATGACTTTGCTTCAATCTACGGAGGCATCTCAACTGGCTTTAAAGCTTCTGCTTGGAATATCTCAAGAGATTCTAGGCCAACTGCCAGTGAGATTTCAGCTTTGGCTGCTGCAGGAACTCCAGTAGGACCTAATACAACAGTCGGAACTAGATATGCAAATCCTGAAAAAGCTGAAGTTTTTGAGCTTGGCGCAAAGATTGCTTTACCATCAGGTTATTTGAATATTGCATTTTTTGATCAAGAAATTGATGACTTCCAAACTAATACTTTTGTTGGTACGGGCTTTGTTCTCGCAAATGCAGGGACTCAATCAGCTGATGGATATGAATTTGATCTAGTTTATTCACCATCAGAGTCTATTGATTTATCTTTAAGTGGATTATTTATGGATTCTTTATATGATTCTTATGTTGGAGCAGCACCAGGGGATCTATCAGGAACAGTTCCTTCTAATACACCTGAAGATACAATAGCTTCAACTATAACTTGGAATTATAATTTTAGTGGATGGGATTCATTTTTAAGAGTCTCACATCTTTACTCTAGTGAAGCTAAACTTCTTGAAAATCCTGCACATCAAGCTTTGCTTGTAGCTCAAGGAAATGGCTTTAGAAAGCAAGATACATTAAATTTTACAGCTGGATTTGAGAAAGATAATTTATCA
>NHJW02000011.1 GCA_002169625.2 Gammaproteobacteria bacterium TMED225 | reverse complement strand
AAAGTTCCATCAAATGATACTGATGTAATATCGTCTGAAGTATCATTTGTTACTGTTACATTGAAATCTTCAGAATCTGTTAATGAACCATCTGAAACAGTCGCAGTTAATACGTAAACATTATCTGTGTTTGAATCGGAAGGATTTTCATAATCTGGAGCCGAATTAAAAGTAACAACGCCAGAACTAGACACACCAAATAGAGAACCATCTGTTCCTGATAATGAATAGCTTAAAGTATCATTTTCTGGATCTGTTGCAGATATAGTAAAAGCTGATACCTGATTCTCCATTACAGATATATTGAATACGCTATTTGTAATTGTTGGTGCAGTATTTGTAGAACCTGANCCACCAGAGCCCTGACCATAGTCTGTTCCTCCGCCGCCGCCNCCGCCGCCGCCACATGAGGCGATAACAAATAAACCTANAAGTAATGTCACTCTATNAAAAGTGTTCATAATGTCTCCATATTTTATTCTGTGCGTCTTTAGTATCTTAGAANTATGTGTGCCCACATATTTCAAATTTAAAGCAAAGCAGAGTGGTTATTAAAACTTTTTGATTGAAATTTTGTTTATTTATTCAATCATAATATTTAGTTTTTATTTAATGTTATTTAATAATAAATCAAGTAAAGATGTCAAATTATAACTATGTGTTTATATAAACTATTTTCTTATTTGACCATCACTTTTAACTACATATTTAAAGCTAGTTAGTTGATCTATCCCAACCGGTCCCCTGGCATGAAATTTTCCAGTAGAAATTCCTATTTCGCCACCAAGCCCAAACTCACCTCCATCAGCAAATTGAGTAGAGGTGTTATGCATAACAATTGCACTATCAATTTCTCTTTGAAACTTTTCAGCAGCATCTAAATCCTCGGTTAAGATCGATTCTGTATGACCAGAAGAATATTTTTCTATATGCTCTATTGCATCATCTAAACTTGAGACTATTTTTATACTCACAATAGGCGCTAAATATTCAGTAATCCAATCATCCTCAGAAGCTGGAATTACATTTTCATAAAACTCGACACTTTGTTTACAACCTCTAATTTCACAACCCGAGTTCGATAAATGACTTAATAAACTTTTAAAAAATGTTTTGGTTATTTCTTCATGAACTAGAATGGTTTCGACAGCTCCACATATTCCTGGTCTTCTCATTTTTGCATTTGTACATATATTTAGTGTTTTTTCTTCATCAGCATCCTTATCAACATAAATATGACAAATACCCTCAAGGTGAGCAAATACTGGAACTTTAGCCTCTTTTTCAACCTCAGTTACTAAATTTTTTCCCCCTCTAGGAACAATCACATCAATACATTTGTTTATTCCATTTAACATTAATTTAACAGCATCTCTATTAGTGTCTTTAATAATTTGAATTGCATGCTCAGTAATTCCAGCAACTTTAAGACCATTAATTAAACAATTATGGATTTCAAGGCTTGAGAAAAAACTATCGGTGCCTCCTCTAAGAATAACAGCATTTCCAGATTTTAAACATAATGCTCCGGCATCAGCTGTGACATTTGGTCGACTTTCATATATGACTCCAATTACTCCTAATGGTGTTGAAATTCGAGAAATGTCTAGACCATTAGGCCTTGACCAACTATCTAAATTTTTACCGATAGGGTCTTCAAAAGATGCAATGTCTCTTAAAGTTATTGCAATACCATTAATTCGATCATCATCTAATTTGAGCCTATCGATGAAAGACTCTGATAGACCACTTTTGAGAGCATTGTCAATATCCTTTTTATTGGCATCAAGAATAGCTTGTTTATTATTGATAATATTATCTGCCATAGCTTCAATCGCATTATTCTTTTGTTTAGATGAAATTTTAGAGAGTAATAAAGAAGCACCTTTTGCTTGCTTACCAATTTTTATTATATTTTTTTTTAAATCACTCATTTTATTTTTTTGCAAAAAAGAAAGTTGCCTTGGGGTTAGCTTTAGCAAGACTTTTTATAGGGTCATTTTTTAATCCAGAAGTAATAATAACTGAGCATTTTGATTTAGTGCATATTTCCGCAGCTTTAATTTTTGAAATCATGCCACCTTTTCCATGCTTTGAAGCAACTCCAGCCATCGCCTTAATATTTCGTGAAATAATTTTGACATTTGAAACTAATTTAGATTTAGATTTATTTGAAGGATTTGATTCAAATAATCCATCAACATTTGAAAGAAGTATTAAGCAGTTTGCTTTCATAAGTTTTGATATTTGAGCAGCAAGAATATCATTATCTCCAAATTTAATTTCATCANTAGAAGTAGTNTCATTTTCATTAATAATTGGAATGCAATCTAAACTCCATAANGTTTTTATTGTTGACTTTGCATTGTTGGATGATTTTTTATTAAGCGTATCATCAGGTGACAGAAGAATTTGTGCAACTTGAATATTATGTTTCTTAAAGCTTTNTTGCCATGCATTCATTAGCTCTATTTGACCCCTAGCAGCAACTGCTTGTGATTCATTTAAACTTANTTCTNTNTNAANAGATAANNTNCCTNTTCCNATNGCAATTGCNCCAGATGAAACNATAATNANTTCNTTNTTCTTTTTAATTAACCATGATATATCNCNAACAATATTNTCTAGAACAGATCTTCTTATGCCNCNATTCANNTTTGTAAGCAAAGATGAGCCAACTTTAACNACAACTCTTTTACTTAAATTTAATNTNTTNGNNNTTTCCATGGTAGCAATTATAAAGATGAGTATAGTATTAATAAATATTCAATTNGANTAATCTTTTTTTANNCGAACCAACTTATAATCATATTAAATATGCAAAAATCATTTTCGTATAANTTTNTCAATAGATNTNTTTTATTATTTNTNTTGGNGTCTTGTGGNGGGGGCGGGTCTTCCGGAATAGATGAATTAGAAAATATTATCCCAAATATTAATTTAAATGGNCTAAAAAATCCTAGTATGAGTTATGAAAACCAAATTATAGAAATATCATCTAATATCACAAATTGTTCTTTTAATATTTCATTAAGTAATCAAGATTTTTATAAAATTCATCATATAAAAACGAATGATAACAAAAATTTTGTATTTCGAAATCCTCTTATATATTCAGAATCAGAAAGCTTCGAACTAAAAATATCTACCATTGCAAGCTCAAGCTGCCCTGAAGCAGAAAAAAATTTTAATTTGCAGATTGATAAATATCCTACTCAATATAATCTCATCCCATCGAATATATATGATTTGAAAAAAAATCTATACGAAATTGGAGATATTGGTTTTGGTGGAATTATTATAAAAGACACTTTTACAGCTACTATTTGCTATCCAACACCAAATGATTGTGAGTCATTTGAAAATGCACTATTTGGTCAAGATGCACATAATATGGTTAGTGGAGATTTTAATGGCGATGGACATGAAGATTTCGCAGTTGCATGGGCAATATTTCCTCACACAATAGAACCTGACCAAAAAATAAATGCTCCACTTAATATATATCTTAATAATGGAGATGGAAGATTTGAAGAAGATTTAAGTATATATTTTGATGGCTCAGCTCCAAAACATCCATTTGCTTACAGAACTTTGGCTGCTGATTTTAATAACGATGGTATTGATGATATTTTTTCTGGNTCTATGGGAATTCAATATAGATCAGATAACTATAATGAAAATTATATTGATCCATTTCCACATTTATTACTTTTATCAAATTCTGAAGGAAAGTTTGAAAACAAATCACATCAAATTGAAGACAATAATAATGGTAGAGGTCAGTTATGCAATTTTGCTCATGATGCAAGCTCGGGAGATCCAGATTCTGATGGGGATATTGATATTTTTGCATGCAATATTTTGAATATTAATGATGGTAAGGGTAACTTTACAATTCATGAATATATTAATCTTGATTGGCAAAGAGAAAATCAATATGGNAATCCTATGTCATCTCTTCTTGTTGATCTAAATAATGACTCATTTGATGATATTGTCTTTTGGAATTTTGATAACAGGTCNTCTTGGTCTAATAANGATGAAGGTTATATCCTTTTAAGTAATAATTCTTCAAATATTCAAAGTTGGTCTAAGATATCTTTGCCAATCGGACCATTTGGATTTGATAGAAATAAATACAATCATGCTGCATCCGGAGATATTAATAATGATGGATTTAATGATGTAGTGGTTTCAATAACAAGAGATCAGCCTTATTACGAAGGGTCATATATACAGATTTTAATCAATAATGGTTTAGGCGAGTTAATTGACATGACAGATATAAAATTTTCAAGCCAACCTAGGTCTGAGATTCATCACGGTGAAAGTAACATATACCTAAAAGATATGAATCTTGATGGTAATTTAGATATTATTCATTCCTCTAGAGATTACAGTAGTGGATATCATGGTGCACATATTGCAATAAATGATGGTAATGGAAATTTTAACTCTATAGNTAATAATGATTTACCAAATCGGCCAGATCCTGGTTANAACAACTATGATTTTTTAATGAAAGGTNTGCCACTTAACATTGATAATGANGCTTGTTTGGANTTTATTTCTGTTACTGATGCTGGATGGGAAAATTCATCTGANGAATCAAGCAATTATTTATTCTCNGTATTAAATATAGATTGTAATTTTTAATTGGTGCCCCATATCTGAGTCGAACAGATACTCCCGAAAGAACGCGATTTTGAATCGCGCGCGTCTACCAATTCCGCCAATGGGGCCAGCGGAGCATTGTAGCTAAGTATTATCTATTTTAAAATCTGAAATTCATGAAAACTTCTGACTTTNATTATGATCTACCAGATGAGCTAATTGCTAATTATCCACTTAAATCTAGAAGTGCGAGCAGACTCCTTGTATATGATAAAGATATCCAGCACAAATCTTTTAAAGACATATTGAATTATTTTGATGAAGGTGATTTATTAATTTTAAACAATACTTCTGTAATACCAGCTAGGATTTATGCAAAAAAGGAGTCTGGAGGTTTGATTGAAGTTATGCTTGAAAGAGTAATTGAAAATAATAAAGCTCTCGTGCAGATTAAATCAGGAAATAGTCCAAAAATAGGAACTAAAATAATTTTGGATGATTTTGAGGCAATATGTGAAGGAAGAAAAGATAATTTTTTTATCCTTCAATTTAATGAAATACCCATAAAAATCTTTAATAAGATAGGACATATACCATTACCTCCCTATATAAAAAGAAAAGATGAAGAACTAGATAAAGAAAGATACGCAACTGTATATGAAGATAAGGACTTGCAGAATTCTGTTGCAGCCCCAACTGCGGGACTGCATTTTGATGAGGATTTGCTTAAAAAAATTAAAACGAAAGGTGTTAACTGCGCTTATGTAAATTTAAGTGTAGGAGCAGGAACTTTTCAACCAGTAAAAGTAGAAAATATTAAAGATCATGATATTCACGAAGAATATGTTGAAGTAACATCACAAACCATTGATAAAGTAAGAAAAACCAAAGAAAGAGGAAAAAAAGTTATTGCAGTTGGAACCACAGCTACAAGAGCTCTTGAGACAGCATTATTATCAAAAGAGTCAAACTTTAAAGGCTACACTAAGCTTTTTATAACTCCAGGATTTGAGTTTAAAGCAGTCGATTCACTTATTACAAATTTTCATCTACCAAAGTCGTCACTGTTAATGCTGGTTGCAGCTTTTATAGGCTTTGAAAATATGCAAGAAATATATCAAACAGCAACCAAAAAAAAATATAGGTTTCTATCATATGGNGATGCTATGCTCNTAAAAAAGAATGAAATTTAAANTAAATAATTCTGCAGAGGTAGCTCGAGAATCTGAAATACAAACAGCAAGAGGTGTAATTCATACTCCTGCTTTTATGCCAGTTGGCACTAATGGAACTGTCAAAGGACTTACCATTAACGATCTCAATGAGACCAATTCAGAAATCATATTAGGTAATACTTTTCACTTAATGTTAAGGCCTGGTGATAAGTTAATAAAAGATTTAGGCGGACTTCATAAATTTATAAANTGGAATAAACCTATTCTTACTGATTCAGGTGGATTTCAGGTTTGGAGTTTGGGTGACTTAGCTAAAATTTCTGAAGATGGTGTTAAATTTAGCTCACCCTATGATGGAAAAAAAATATTTATGACACCTGAAGATTCAATTGAAATTCAGGAGAATCTTGGAGCAGATATCATTATGGCATTTGATGAGTGCACTAATTATCCATCAACACATAATGAAGCTAGAAAATCTATGGAGTTATCAATGAGATGGGCAAAAAGATGTAAGATTGCTCATAAATCAAACTCTGCTCTTTTTGGTATAGTTCAAGGTGGAATGTATAAAGACTTAAGACATGAATCCCTAGATCAGATAATAGATATTGATTTTGATGGCATTGCTCTNGGAGGTTTGAGTGTTGGTGAGTCAAAAGAAGAAAAAACTGAAATATTAGAATTTATGTCTGATAAGTTATCAAAAGATAAACCAAGATACCTTATGGGTGTAGGAACCCCAGAGGATATTGTTGAAGCNGTAAGATATGGAATTGATATGTTTGATTGTGTTCTTCCAACAAGAAATGCAAGAAANGGACAATTGTTTACCTCTGAAGGTGTCATAAATATAAGGAATGCAGAATATAAAGACTGCGATGAACCTATAGACAAAAATTGTGATTCTAAGGTATCTCAAAANTACAGCAGGGCATATCTTAATCACTTACAAAGAACAAATGAGATGTTGGGATCAATGTTGGCTACTTATCATAATATCTACTACTATCAATCTTTAATGAGAGATATCAGAAACGCAATAAAAGATAATTTATTCGCGAAGTTTCTAAAAGACTTTTATAATAAACGAAATTTAGATATCCCTGNGGGGCCAATATAGGATTTATTATGGAAGGAGCAACATCATCATTACTATCACCTTTACTGTTTTTAGGTTTCTTGTTGTTATTTATGTATATAGTAATAATCAGACCTCAAAACAAAAGAAATAAANAAATAAATGCAATGCTTTCAAGTTTAGATGTTGGTGCAGAAGTAATTGCTGCAAGTGGGATTATAGGTAAAGTAAAAGCTATAAAAGGTGAATATATTTCTTTGGAGGTTAGCGAGAGTGTTGTATTTAAACTTCAGAAATCTGCAATTGCTAATGTCTTGCCAAAAGGCACTATTGAATCCATAAAATAGAAAAAGTGAATAAATTCTCAATATATCAATATCTACTTATCGTAGTTATATTGCTAGTTGGATTTATATATGCGCTTCCTAACCTCTATCCAACACAGCCATCCATTCAGATAGCATATACAGACGCGGGTAGATCAGCAGATCAATCATTACTAAACGAGCTTGAAGAAATATTAGAAAGTTCAAATACTAAATATGAGGACATCTTTTTACGTGAAAACAAAATTGTAGTTAAATTTCAGGATGTTAATACCCAACTTAGTTCTAAGACAATACTCCAAAATGCTTTATTAGATAAAGTAATTATTGCTCTCTTTCTAGAACCAGCAACCCCCCAATGGTTAAAAGACCTTGGAGCAAATCCAGTTAAACTTGGACTTGATTTATCAGGCGGTGTTCATTTTCTTTTAGAGGTCGATATAGAAACAGCNCAACAAGGGAGGCTTGAATTACTTTTAGACAATTATAGAAAGTCATTTAAAGAGGAAAGAATTAAATTTGATGATTCATCAATTAAGGATTTAAAACTTTATTTTAAATTATCTGATAATCAAAGCTATAACAGTGCTTTAAAAAAGTTTAGAGATGACAGTCCAGTTATAAATGGTGTCCAATACATTATCACTGAAAAGCCAGGCAATAATATTCTTATGCTTGAATATTCTGATATTGCTCTGAGNGAAATTAGAGACTATGCGGTAGGACAAAACTTAATAACATTAAGAAACAGAGTGAATGAGCTTGGAGTATCTGAGCCAATTGTTCAAAGACAAGGCTCAAATAGAATTGTTGTTCAATTACCTGGAGTTCAAGATCCAACAGCTGCAAAAAAAATTATTGGTAAAACAGCAAATTTAGAATTTCGTTTAGAAGCAAATTCAAGAACCTCTCCTTTAAGAAAGGAAGAATTTGGTTTTAAAGAAAACGAATTTCAAACAGCATATCTAGAGAGAGCTGTGATTGTTTCTGGGGATAGAGTAACAAATGCTAATACAGGCTTTGATGAGAGTGGATTTGCACAAGTAAATATTACCCTTGATATGGAAGGCGGCAGGTCTATGCAAAAAGCAACTTCTGGAAATATTGGNAGACGTTTAGGAGTTCTTTTTGTTGAACAAAAAACAAAATCTGAGCTTGTTTTAAATGACGAAGGTAAATCAGTTATAGAGCAAAGCTCTTTTATTGAAAAAAAGATCATAAGCTTAGCTACAGTTCAGGCAGTTCTTGGAACAAGTTTCAGAATTACTGGAGTAGGCTCGCCAGCTGAAGCTAGTGAATTAGCATTGCTTCTTAGGGCAGGAGCTTTGGCTGCTCCAATGAAATTTGTTGAAGAAAGAACAGTTGGACCTAGCCTTGGTAAAGAAAATATTGAGCTTGGCATGAAGTCAATAATTATTGGCTTTTCGTTAGTTGTCCTATTNATGATTTTTTATTACAGAGTATTTGGTTTAGCTGCAAATATTTCGTTAATTATAAATTTAGTTCTTATAACTGGAATCATGTCATTACTTGGAGCATCTCTTACATTGCCGGGTATGGCAGGTATTGTTTTAACAGTTGGTATGGCGGTTGATGCAAATGTTTTAATTTTTTCAAGGATTAGGGAAGAACTAAAAGAAAAAGATCCTCAGACTGCAATCAGGGATGGCTTTTCTAGAGCTTTCGTAACGATATTTGATGCAAATGTGACTACATTAATAACAGCTCTAATTCTTTATATTATTGGCACTGGACCTGTTAAAGGGTTTGCAATAACTTTATCTATTGGAATTATAACTTCAATGTTTACAGCAATTATGTGNACAAGGGCGATGGTAAATCTCGTTTACGGAAACAAAAANATTAAGGTATTAAAAATATAATGGAATTTAAATTTAAATTCATGAAATATAGNAAATTAGCTAGTTTGATTTCTATATCTTTATTNATTGTTTCAATTTTATCTNTAGGTATGCGNGGATTAAGTNTAGGNTTAGATTTTAGTGGAGGCACACTAATTGAAGTTTCTTATGAGACCCCAGTAGCCCTAGAGTCCATAAGAAATAATTTAGATCAAAATGGATTTCCTGACTCTCAGGTTGTGAATTTTGGTACAGATCTTGATGTCCTCATCAAAGTTGCAGACTTAAGCGGCAATAGCACTGTTGGAGAGCAAATTTTTAATGTTTTAAGTGATCAAGACATACCTATAGAATTAAAAAGAGTTGAATTTGTTGGACCTCAGGTTGGTGACGAGCTAAGAGACCAGGGTGGTCTCGGCATGATTGTCGCATTATTTATGATACTGATGTATGTAGCTTTTAGATTTCAATATAAGTTTGCTTTGGGGGCTGTAACTGCTTTAGCCCACGACGTGGTCATAATACTTGGTCTTTTCTCAATTTTTAAATGGGATTTTGACCTAACTGTATTGGCGGCTTTGCTAGCTGTAATAGGATATTCTTTGAACGATACAATAGTGGTATCAGATAGAATTAGAGAAAATTTTAGAACAGAAAGAGTTCTTAACTCTGAAGATATGATTGATTTATCTCTTAATCAGACTTTAGGACGGACTTTAGTAACCTCTTTTACAACATTACTCGTATTATTTGCATTGTTCATATTTGGTGGAGAATTAATAAGAGGATTTAGTCTTGCTTTAATTATAGGTGTTCTTATTGGAACATATTCATCAATTTATGTAGTTGCAAATATGTTGATGACATTAAACATTTCAAAAGAAGATCTTGCTATACCTGAGCCTGAGGGCGCAGATTTAGATGGAATGCCTTAACCAGAAAAATAGGGCTTAATAGACTTTAATAATGATTTATAAATTTTAGATGTTGAAGTAATAATATTATTTCCATCTAAAAACTTTGGATCACCATTAAAATTACTCGCTAAAGCTCCTCCCTCTTGAGCAATTAATGAACCTGCAGCTATGTCGATAAGTGAAATATCATAAGCCCATAGCCCATCAAGCCTTCCAGTGCCAACATAAGAAAGATCAAGCGATAAGCATCCGCTTTCGCGCATATTAAGTTTCTGATTTGATAATTCTTTATGTGTTTTTTTATGATCATAACTTTTATCATCACAGGACTTGATAAAAGAAAGCATAGAGTCTTCTAGATTGTTCTGTTTGCTAGATCTTATTTTATTATTATTTAAGTTTGCTCCTCCGCCATCGGATGCAGAGAATTCTTCCCTTCTAATTGGATCTATAATGACAGCAGACATTACGTCACCATCGATTATTGAACATAAAGATATTGAAAAATGTGGATAACCATTAATAAAATTTTCTGCACCATCAATCGGCTTTAATATCCATGTTAGATTTGAATTGTTAATTTCATGACCAAGCTGAGTACTTAAAAAATTATCCTCAGGATAAAATTTTTTAATTTCTTCAAAAACAAGATCTTCAACTCTTCGTTCAATTGCTATGATGTATCCCTCTGGACCACCTTTTGAAGAATCTAGACTGTGCACTTTTTTTACAGCAAATTCTAATTCAGCTGCTCCTTTTCTTGCGGCTAATTGATTAACATTTAATAAAGCTTCTTTTGACATGTCGCTATTGTAATAGAAATGGGGATAATAGTTGTATGACTTTGGAAACAAATTTAATAAACATAGTTTTAGTTGATACTATCCATCCTGGAAATATTGGCTCTGTTGCTAGAGCAATGAAGACAATGGGATTACAAAGATTATCACTTGTTAACCCAAGAGTTTTTCCTTCTGGTGAGTCAACTGCTCTTGCTGGTAATGCTACAGACGTTCTTGAAAATGCAAACATTTTTCATTCTATAAATGATGCTATTAAAGATAGCACCTTTGTGTATGCAACGTCTGCAAGAGATAGATCTATTCAATGGCCAATAATGAATGCTGAACAAGCAGCAAATGATATTTGTAATGTAGTTAATTCAAAAAAAGAAGTTTCAATAGTTTTTGGAAAAGAGGATAGGGGTCTTACAAATGAAGAATTGGAACTAGCAAATAAACTTATTGAGATTCCTGCAAATTCTGAATATCCAGTTCTAAATTTAGCGATGTCTGCTCAAATTATTTGTTACGAAATTTTAAAAGCATCATCTGATGATACGAACAGAGAATGGAGAGATTATCCTGAAGTTAATTCTGATCAGTTACAACGATTAATTGATCACTTTATTGAAACCGCTGTAGATATTGATGTTATAGATCCAGACAATCCAAAAAAAATTATTTCTCGAATTAAAAGAATGTTTACAAGGCTTCAGCCTGATGAAATGGAAGCAAGTTTTATGAGAGGTTTTTTGTCTGGAATTAAGAAAAAAATTAAATAATTTTGATTTGATAATCTTATTCGATTCCATATAATACACTTTTTATCCTGTCCCGTTCGTCTAGAGGCCTAGGACACCGGGTTTTCATCCCGGCAACAGGGGTTCGACTCCCCTACGGGA
>NHJW02000010.1 GCA_002169625.2 Gammaproteobacteria bacterium TMED225 | reverse complement strand
CTATATTCAGTAATGAATATAGTGTGATGACTTTTAATGTTGAGAATTTATTTGATACTAAAGATGATTTAAAAAAAAATGATAAAGCTTTCTTGCCTATTGAACAAAAACAATCCAAAAAACATAAAGAATCTTGTTCAAAAATAAGAGTTAATTCATGGAAGAATGAATGTTTATATTTAGATTGGAATATAGAAACCAAAGATGCAAAATTGAAAAATCTTGTCGATTACATTTTATTATTTGAAAATGGTGCTGACATTATTGCTCTTCAAGAAGTAGAAAATAATAATATCTTAAATCAACTATATAAATTATTAGAGCCTTATGGGTATATTGATTTTGTTCTTCTTGAAGGGAAAGACTATAGAGGAATTGATAATGCAATAATATCTAAATTTAAAATACATGACTCAAAACTGCACTATATTAACTTCTCTGGAGATAACTCAAACAAAGATTCTCGGCCAATTCTTGATGTAACGATCAATGTAAATAATAAAAAAATAAAGGTATACAATGTTCACTTTCCATCGGGATTTTATGATGTTTCGATGAGGATTGATTCTTTAAATCAACTTAGAAAATTGCTTAAATCTCATAATTATCCTTCAATCGCGCTTGGTGATTTTAATATAAATACTAAAGAGGATAAAAAATTAAAGATATATGAATCTGAACAAAGTGATTGGATTGTTGCAAATTTAGAAGGTTGTCAAAAATGCAGAGGCACATATTTTTATAATTATGGAAATACTTGGGAATACCTTGATAATATATTTATATCTAAAAAAAGAGATATTAGCTTTATTCAAGACACTATTAATACTCATATAACGAATATTAATTCATATCAGGATACTGGAAGACCAAAATCATTTAATCCAAAAAATAAAGAAGGAGTTTCAGATCATTTTGCAATGATCGCTAAGTTTCAAATTAATTAATTTTTTCGTGGCAATCGCAATCCAAATTCTTGCAAGTAACGTAATTTTTGTAGTGGGAATATGCAACTAAAGATGATCCCACCAAGGTCATTGCACGTTCTCCTGTTTCACCTATGAAATTTTCTAAAACTACAGCAAGGATAAGAACTGATAGGCCAACAATTCCAATCATTAGAAAAGATAAAACATTATGATTTCTATATCCTATCATCAAGGCAATTGAACTTATTGGGACTGCCAAAAACAAAATAAAATAATGGACTATTTCACTTTCAATCGAGAATGATAAAAGTCCATAACTAAAAATTATTAGAGCTGGAGCAAAAAAGCAATGAATAACACACGCAAAAGAAAGCGTCATAGCTATCCTATCAGTATTTAATTGTGTTTTGATCATATTTAGGAATTACAGAAATTTAAATAATAAACTACTGTCTCCATCCACCTCTATCAAAAATTCTAAGATATGTAAGCTGATCATGCTCTGAATCATTTACAACTTTACAATAATCACCTGATTCAACCAAAACAACATCACCAGCTGCTAATTCATATGAATCTTTATGCTCAATACCAAAGGAAGGATTTGATCCATGACCTTCATCAGAATTCATATACTCTACAATCTCCATAGTTCCTCGTCCATTAGTGATAATATAAACAACATCTGAATCAATAAGCTTATGACCAACTGTAGATTTACCAGGTTGGATTACAGTTTTACTTGCAATAATTCTCGTAAGCAAGTCATTAGTCCAAACTGTATAGTCTTCAGTATCTTTTAGTGGTGCTCCACCTATTCTAAAGTTTGTGTATTTTTTAGCCATAATAATTGCCTCAGAATCATTATAAGTATTTGTTATTAATAATCCAATATAACTATTAACTCTTTAAGGGTGTTGTTATACAGCATAATTTACTATACTAAATAGTTCATGATTTAATCATTGAGAGGAGCACTAATTATGAGCAAAACATATACAAATCCGGAAACAATTGGACTTCACGCAGGCTGGAGAAAAGATGATACAACTAACTCGGTGGCAGTTCCAATTCATCAAACATCAAGCTTTCAATTTGATGATTGTGATCACGCTGCAAATTTATTTGCATTATCTGAATTAGGCAACATCTACTCAAGGATTATGAATCCTACTTGTGCTGTTCTTGAGGATAGAATAGCAGCATTAGAAGGTGGTGTAGGGGCTTTAGCAGTTGCTTCGGGACAAGCTGCTTCTGCATATGCAATTCAAAATATTGCAAAAAAAGGAGACAATATCGTTGCATCTTCCCATCTTTATGGTGGAACATATAATCAATTTAAAAATCCAATGTCAGATATGGGCATTGAAGTAAGATTTGTTGACCCAGCTGATCCAAATAATTTTGCAGAGGCAACCGATGAAAATACAAGAGCATATTATGGAGAAGTTCTTCCAAATCCTAGCTTTGAAGTTTTTCCGATAAGCGAAGTTGCCGAAATCGGCAGACCCTTAGGAATACCTTTGATTGTTGATAACACTGCGGCACCTGTAATTTGTAAACCTTTTGATCATGGCGCAGCAGTTCTTATACATTCAACTACAAAATTTATTGGTGGTCATGGGACTTCAATTGGTGGGATTATTGTAGATAGTGGAAATTTTGATTGGGAAGCTTTTCCTGAAAGACAGCCAGCTTTAAATACCCCAGATCCTTCATATGGAGGAGCAGTCTGGACTGAGGCAGTAAAACCCCTCGGACCAATTGCGTATATTCTTAAAGCAAGAACGACTATTTTAAGAGACATGGGTGCTGCAATGAGTCCTTTTAATGCCTTTATGTTTATTCAAGGATTAGAAACCCTTGCTCTAAGAATGAGAGAACACTCAGCAAATGCTGAAGTTATTGCAAAATATCTATCTGAGCATGATTCAGTTGAAAGAGTCATATATCCATCAGTTATGGAGGGATATTCTAAAGAGAGGGCAGAAAAATATTTGACTCGTGGCAATGGTGGTTTGATGGGCTTTGAAGTAAAAGGTGGAAGAGAGTCTGGTGAAAAATTTATTAATGCATTAGAAATGGTTTACCATGTTGCCAATATAGGTGACTCAAGAAGTTTAGCTATTCATCCAGGTAGCACCACACACAGTCAATTATCTGAAGAAGAGCTTCTTTCAGCCGGCATAACACCTGGTTTTGTAAGGTTATCAATAGGATTAGAACACACTGACGACATTATTTCTGATTTTGAGCAAGCCTTATCGAAGATATAAAATATTTTGAACCAAGAATTAATTACTTACATAGTTCTTGGTTCACACAAAAGGCTTAAAGGATTAAAACTTCCAACATCAAACCACTGTGAGGAGTTTCTAAGCTCCAACTTCGAAAATAAAAATACATCTGAAACAGAATTAAATGACTTAATTACTAATTCTAAAGGAAGCCTTATTGTTTTATTGCCACCATCGTCTCTTCCAAATAAACCATCAAGGGAGGTTCTCAAAAAAATGTCTAAAATTGATATTTCTTCATGGGGATGGTTTGAGTTTAATAAAAATATTAATAGTAATATCATCCAAAAATTTAGAAAAATATCAGCAAAAGTCAGGAGTATTCCTAATTTAGAACAAGGAATTTTTTTTACGAAGAGATTATATTTTTCAGTAGGTGGTATAGGTAAGCTTGGAGAATCTCCTTTTAAAGAAATTTCTAAAAGATTTTATTCAAGATTTGATCCACAAAAACCTTTACCTGCACTTATAATAAGAACAAAAAATTTAGATATATATTAATGAATACTGACCCAAGCGTAATAGCAAAAAAAATTAGTTATAAAATAAATGATAATAAGCTTTTTCATGATCTTTCATTCTGTTTGAATAAAGGTAAAGCGCTTCACATATGTGGTGACAATGGCTCTGGAAAATCAACTTTAATTAGAATAATACTTGGTATTACAAAGCAAACTAAAGGCGAACTTGAGATTAGTTCAACAAAAGGAATATCTTATCTTGGTCATAAGAATGCTATTAAAAATTACTTATCAGTCGAAGATAATATTTTATTAATGCAACTTCATAATCATAAGGATCTCAATAGATATATTGAAATATTAAATTTGAAAAAATATTTGGATGTTTTAGTTGCAAATTTGTCATTTGGACAACAAAAAAAATTAGCACTGCTTCGAATCTTTTTAAATAATTCAGATATCATAATTTTAGATGAACCATTTGTTGGTCTTGATAATGAAACACAAAAAACATTAAGTAATTTTCTAAATGAACAACTTGAAAATAATAAAATACTCATATTTACCTCACATATCTCTTGTGAAATTAATTCTGAAGCCTTAAATATTAGTTAATTGAAATGAATCTAATAAAACTTGAATTTTTGAAGCTTAAAAATAAAACTAGAACTTGGCTAGGACCAATATTAGTTTTTTGGTTAATAATGATTGCATATCCATTAACTGTAGAATTTTTAAAAGATAAGCTTGAGATCGGTTTTTACTCAGTACTTTGGATAGCTATTTTAATATCAATGATGCTTGCAACTGAAGATATTTTTTTGGAAGATTTCAACGATGGTGCTTTGGAACAGATTATGTTGCAAACCTCATCTTATTCTTTATTAGTATCTTTGAAAGTTTTCACTTACTGGATTTTCATTGGTTTTCCTGTCTCAGTTCTAAGTTTTCTTATGTCCTTTGGCACTTCAGAAAATTTAACAGCAAGCTTGATGGTGTTTCCTTTATCAATTATAAGCTCATACATTTTTTTAAATTTATTTGTAATGGGTAATGCTTTAAGTCTTAATAAAGGATCAGTTCTTGGTGCCATTGTATCAATGCCTCTTGCTCTACCAGTATTAATTGTTTTAGGAAAAAGTATGACAGCTATTCAATTAGGTATTAATTACCCAGGCTTTATTTTTCTATTATTAGGGTGCTTATCAATTATAATAGTAACTGTGCCCATAGTTGTTTCTTTTATAGTTAAAGCTCATTTAGAATAAAATTTTTCAACAAAAATATAGTGATTAAAAAATTTATACATCAGTTTGCATCACCCAAAACTTATTTATTTCAAGTTAATAAGTTTTACAACTATATTTTTTATACATCACTTTTGATATATGTATTTTCAATTATTTGGGGCCTATTGTTTACTCCTGAAGATTTTGTTCAGGGAAATTCTTTCAGAATAATATATTTACATGTTCCTGCCTCCTTTATTTCTCAATCATTATATGCAGCTATGGCAATTTGCAGTTTTGTATACATTGTGTGGAGAGTAAAATTATCAGCATACATGATAATATCAATAGCACCCATAGGAGCCATGACTACATTTATTGCACTCGTATCAGGTTCTATATGGGGAATACCTACTTGGGGTACATGGTGGCAATGGGACGCAAGAATCACCTCAACATTGATTTTATTTATCATGTATCTTGGCTTAATCTCCTTTCATAATTCTTTTAGTAATTTAGAAAAAGCTGATAAATTACTTTCATGGCTGGTAATTGTTGGTGCAGTAAACATACCAATAATTAAAAAATCAGTTGACTGGTGGAGCACTCTTCATCAATCAGCATCTATCACATTAACAAATGAACCCAGCATTGACGCTTCAATGCTATATCCACTAATTGGCTCTATTCTTGGTTTTTTTGGCCTAATCATATGCTTGGTTTTACTTTCGTCTAAAAATCAAATCTTTTTTAGAGAAAAAACTAAGTCATGGATAAAAGATTATGTTTAATTTTGCATTTAATTCTTTTGATGAGGCCATATATATGAATGGACACGGTATTTATGTGTGGAGTGTGATGGCTATTGTTTTTATATGCTTATTTGTTTGTTTTAAATACTATAGCTCAAAAATAAAGCAAACCTCAAGAAAATTTAATGAACCCAATTAGAAAAAAAAGAATTTATAAAATATTACTTGTTTTAGCTTTTTCAGTTTCAGGAGTATCGTTAATTTTATATTCATTAAATTCAAACTTAGATTATTTTTTTACACCCAGCGAACTGAAGAGTCAAAATATACCAAGTGATAAAAGAGTTAAATTGGGTGGTATGGTCATGAAAGGTTCGGTTGAAAGAATTTCATCACAAATTTCTTTTGTAGTTACAGATTACGAAAGCTCGTTAAAAGTTATTTATGAAGGAATAGTTCCAGATCTATTTAAAGAAGAAAGCGGTGTAGTTGTTCTTGGATTTTATAAGAATGAAATAGTTTATGCAGAGGAAGTATTAGCAAAGCATGATGAAAATTATATGCCACCAAATATAGAAATTAAAAATGATAGTTGAAATTTCACATTTTTTAACAATATTAGCAACTGGCTTATTTCTTTTAGTAAGCTATTTTTCTTTATTTTTTAAAAATACTAAATATTCTTCTAATCTTGTTAGTAGAACATATTCTCATGGATTTTTGTTTCTGTGTGCTTCTTTCTTGATATATGTGTGGCTTGCTATTACGGATAATTTTAGTGTTCAATATATTGCTAGCCATTCCAACAGTGAACTTCCTCTTTTTTATAAAATATCATCTATTTGGAGTGCACATGAGGGCTCTATGTTTTTATGGATTGTTTTTTTATCAGTTTGGGGATTTATTTTTAATATTAGGATTAAGAATGAACAAATCTTAAAATCTAATACGATTGGTGTAATATCATTGATCTTAGTTGGCTTCCTATTATTTTTACTTGTTACCTCAAATCCATTCGCCACAATATTACCAGTTGCACCCCAAAATGGTGCAGATATAAATCCTGTCCTTCAAGATCCTGCTCTTGCAATTCATCCTCCAACTCTATATTTAGGATATGTTGGATTTGTTATTCCATTTGCTTGTGCAATATCTTTTCTTATAAATGGTGATCCTGAGATTAAATGGGAAAAGTTAATAAGAAAATGGTCTGTACTAGCATGGGTATTTCTCACAGTTGGTATAACTCTTGGCAGTTGGTGGGCATATTATGAGCTAGGCTGGGGTGGATATTGGTTTTGGGATCCAGTTGAAAATGTTGCCTTAATGCCATGGTTGGCTGCAACAGCATTTATTCATTCTTTAAGTGTTTCTATTAAATCCTCTAATTTAAGAATTTGGACAATACTTTTATCTATATCAGTATTCTCTTTAAGTTTGTTTGGTGCATTTATAGTTAGATCAGGAATCATAGATAGTGTTCATGCATTTGCAAATGATCCAGATAGAGGACTTTATTTACTTGGCTTCATAAGTTTGATTATCATTACTTCAATATCATTATTTGTTGCAAGACTTTCAATCATTAAATCTCCGGGAAAAATTAAAAGACTATCAAAAGAGTCATTCATCTCAATAAATAATATTTTTTTTGGAGCTTTAATATTTTCTGTAATGCTGGGTGTTACATATCCTTTGTTTTACGAATATATTTTTGATCAAAAAATTAGTGTTGGAGCTCCTTTTTACAATGCAATATTTATACCAATGGTAGTAATCGCGTGTTTATTTTTATTCTTTTCAATTGATTCAAAATGGTCTAGGCGGCTAAACTTTAATTTACTAACTTCACCAATTGTGATGTCTGTGATAATGGCAATCACTTTAACTATTCTAGTTAGTTACTTATTTAAAACGACTAATTTTGCAATATTATTAGCAATGTTTTCAGGTTTTTTGATTATATGTAGATATTTAATTGAGCTTATTTTAAGCAAAAAATATATTAATCCCTTTAGTTTGATAGCACATGCAGCTCTTGGATTGCTTTTAATATCAATCTCTTTTAACAGTTTATTGAGTACTGAAAGGGCATTGAATATTAAAATAAATGAGTTTGAGGAATATCGTGGTTTTAAAATTTTCTTTCAAGACATTAAGGTCGTAAAAAATTCAAATCATGATTCTATAAAGGCTTTATTCGTTATTGAAGATCAAAATGGAAAAGTATTTAACTTAAGTCCTGAAAAAAGAAGATATTTAACTAGAGGACAGATCACAACTGAGACGGCAATTTTTATTACACCATTTAAAGACATATATATGACAATAGGAGACCAATTAGATGATGGAAGTTGGATTGTTAATCTTCAAATTAATTATCTAATAAGATGGATTTGGATTTCAGCAAGCTTAATGGCAATTGCAGGTTTAGTATTAATAATGTCTAGAAAAAATATATAGCGATGCAACTAATTTTTAAAATTCTTATTATCACTCTTCCTACATCATTTATATTAATGTTTTATTTTTTTCTCAATGAAAATGATTCTTATCCAGGAGCTAATTTTGTTGAATCCAATCTACCTGAGTTTAAATTAGAAAGTCTTGAGAATAATGAAATCTTAATAAAAAATTCCTTAGGTGGAGATTTTATTCTAAACGTTTGGGCAAGTTGGTGCATTACATGCAGAGTTGAACATTCATATTTAATGGATCTTAGTAATGATGGTATTCCAATAGTTGGATTAAATTACAAAGATGAAAGAATAGATGGAATTGAATGGATTAAAAAATATGGGAATCCATATCAATTAATAATTCATGATTTAAAAGGTTCATTCGCAATGGATTTAGGAGTAACAGGTGCTCCAGAAACTTTTTTAATTCATGATGGAAAAATAGTTGCTCACTATCAAGGAGAAGTAAATAAAATGATTTGGAATGATGTATTTATGCCAATTATTGAAGANAGAGGTATATTTTAAAATGCCAATACTTCGAATTTTTTTGATCTTTATATCTCTAANTGCNTTTTCAGATACTTTATANAATTTCACTGAGGAAAGTCAGGAAATTAGATTTAATAATTTAATAAAAGATATAAGATGTCCAAAATGCACATCGGGCTCTTTATCAAGTTCCAATGCTCCTATTTCTGAAGATTTAAAGTTAAAAATAGTAGATATGATTAAAGAAAATAAAACAGATCAAGAAATTAAAGAATATGTAGCATCAAGATTTGGTAAAGAATCTCTATATGAACCAGATTTTAATAAATCGACATATTTCCTTTGGTTTTCACCATTTATANTCTTATTTTTAGCGTTAACGTTTTTTCTTTTTAGANCAAAATAAAAAATGTTAATTTTTTATTTATTAACTNTTTTTGCTGCATTCCCTATAATAGCTTACGTTTTAGCACAAAGAACTCAAAGCAAAGGACTTGTTTTTGGACCATCTNTAATAATATTCTCATTATGTTTGATAGTATTCATTAGTAAGTTCGCACCTATTGGNANTTTTCAANAACAGACTTTAAGTAATAGAATATTTGAACAAATTAAAATCGATTCAAAAATTTCAGTTGAATACTTNAATCAAATTGAACAGACGCTAAGTAAATCTGAGGCACAAAACTGGTTAATTAANCTTGTTGGCAAATCAATTGACTTAAATAAACTAGATTCGGCAGAAAGTTTGATAACTTTCTCTGAGAGATTTTTTGATTCGAATAGCGAAAAACTTATTTTTTATGGGATGTATAAAACGTTAAGGGATGCAAAATTTCCAGAGCTGACTAATTCAACATTTGTTATAGATTCTGAATCATCCGTTCCNTGTTTAATTGAAAGTGGGATGATTAATTTATTTATATTNAATGGACCAGAAATACCTCTAGCAAAAATAGAAATTAATAATCTTAACAATATTCAAATTAATAATAANGATAGTGTTATTCCTGGCTTTGATCTTGCTTCGGCATTCTTAAATCAGGAAACAATAGAATTTAATATAGATNTGAAATGTATGGATAATAATGAGAAATATTATTTAGAAAATCTAATAGTTCTTGATAAAAATAATAGTTTTAATACNTATAAAATTGAACCAAATGAATGGTTAAAAAAATCACAAGAGTTATAATANATTAAGTAAATATACTCTTGAAATGCAGCTAAAACATATAAAACTATCAGGTTTTAAAAGTTTCGTTGATCCAACGAAAATATCTTTCCCTACAAATATGGTTGGAGTAGTTGGNCCAAATGGTTGTGGNAAATCAAATGTCATTGATGCAATAAGATGGGTTCTCGGAGAGCTATCAGCAAAAAATTTGCGAGGCGAATCAATGGTTGATGTAATCTTTAATGGATCAGAAAAAAGAAAAGCATCAGGTCAATGTAGTATCGAACTTTTATTTGATAACTCTACNTCAAAAATTGGTGGTGAATATGCTTCATTTAATGAAGTATCTATAAAAAGATTAATGACAAGAGATGCACAATCAGATTACTTTATAAATAATACAAAATGTCGTAGAAAAGATGTTCAAGATATATTTCTAGGAACAGGNCTTGGTCCAAGTTCATATGCAATAATTGAACAGGGAATGGTAAGCAAACTTGTTAGTGCTAAACCAGAAGAGCTTAGNACCCATATAGAAGAAGCNGCCGGTGTTTCTAAATATAGAGAAAGAAGAAGAGAAACAGAATCAAGAATAAAAAGGACAAAAGAAAACCTTTCNAGAGTAAAGGANATTAGGGATGAAATATCACGCCTTATTAAAAGACTTGAGAANCAAGCAAAAGCAGCAGAAAAATATAATTTACTAAAGANAGATAAATCAAAAATTGAACTTGATAAAGCTATTCTATTTTCGTTAGAAGCAAAAAATAAAAGAGATGATCTTCAAAAAAAGCTNGATGCATTTAATCGTGACCTTAAGATCAAAAATGCAGAGGCTGAAACTATACAATCTCAAATAGATCAATTTAAAACAGAAAATGAATCAACTCTAAGTGAATATGAGTCTGCACAAAAGAATTTTTATGAAGTTGGCGCAGAGATAGCAAAAAGAGAGGCTAATCTTCAGAATATTAATAAGAANGAATCTGANACAAAACAAAGTCTTCAAAAAGTTATAGAAAANNTTAAAAAAGCCAAAGAAACAGAAAAAAACTTTGACGAGTTAAGTCCTAGTGAAAAGGCNATTCATATTCTNGAGNATATTATTAGCANACTTAAGGAATATGGAATCAATAATAATAGTATTCAAGAAAAAGCAATAGAACTAAAAAAACTCTTGATAGATATCTTAAATATTGCAACTGCTCAATCTAAAACCCTTACAGATGAATACTTATCAAGACAAAAGGATCTTGAAAATCAAATAGATAATGCACAAAAACTTAAAAAATCTATTGAAGATGAAATGAAAAGTTATGTTGATAAAAGTTCCAGTGCTGAATCAATTTTAATTTCTTTAAGACAGAAACAATCCAAGTTTAATGACGAACTTAGAGTCCTTGAAAATAAAAAATCTATATCTGAATTAGATTCAAAAGCAATTTCAGAAAAGATAATAGACATAAGACTTGAACTTAAGACCTATGAAATTAATTTGGAAAATTCAAATAAGAAAATTCAAGATGCTGGAATAGAAATAGATTCAATTGATTTTAAAGATTATGAAAATAATACTTTTGATGATCTAGAAAATAAGCTTACTGATATAGAAGCTTCAATAATAAAACTTGGTGCAATAAATATGGCAGCACCTGAAGAAATTGAGGAGGAGTCAAAAAGAAAAAAAGAACTGGACGAACAATATGAGGATTTAACGTCAGCCTTAGATAAATTAACAAGTGCTATTAAAAAAATTGATGAGGAAACAAAAACTATCTTTAAAGAAAGCTTTGACTCAGTTAATCTCAAACTTAAAGAAATGTTCCCTAAATTATTTGGAGGAGGAGTGGCTGAACTGACTCTAACTGAGGATGATTCTTTGAATGCAGGTGTTGTTTTGATGGCAAGACCACCTGGAAAAAAGAATTCGTCTATTTCACAATTATCTGGTGGTGAAAAAGCCTTAACAGCTTTAGCATTAGTTTTTGCAATTTTTGATTTAAATCCAGCTCCATTTTGTCTTCTTGACGAGGTTGATGCACCTTTGGATGATTTAAATACTCTTAGATTTATCAATATGGTTGAAGAAATGTCTAAATCAGTCCAATTTATTTTTATTACTCATAACAAGGTTTCAATGGAAAGAAGTGATCACCTTATGGGAGTTACAATGCAAGAGCCTGGTGTATCCAGAATGGTATCAGTAGACGTAAATCAAGCTCTTGAATTAGCCGAATCATAAATGGGAACTAATTTTGAAATTTATTTAATAGGGTTAGCTGTATTATTTTTCTTAATTGTTGTTTTTTTATTTATTAAAAAAATAACAAGTAATGGAAATCTAAAAGTTAAAATAGAAAATATTACGGATCAATCAAACTCTGAGAATTCTATAGAGTATTCTGAAAATCAAACAACATTTGATTTTCAAGAAAGTAAAAATGAAACACAAGAACTGATAATACTTAATTTAATTTCTGTGGATAGATCTCAATTTGATATGGATCAGATGTTTGGATTTCTTTCAAATTATGGTGCGAAAATTAAAAATGGCTTTTTTTTATTTTATGATGGTAAGAATTCAGAACAGTTTAGAGTTTTAAATGCACTTAAACCTGGAACTTTTGAAGATGAAACAAAAACGTTCGCAATTGTTATAGTCTCAGATCTTATGTCTGTAAAAGACCCATTAAATTGTGTAAGACAAATGATTGAATTCTCATTAGATTTTTCAGAAAAGTTTCATGCTACATTATGTGATCAAGAAAGAACTCCTATAACTAAACAAATGATTTCGCATATTGAATCAAAAGCTCAAGATATAGCAAGAATAAAAAAACTTCAGGAGCATCAAACAGTAAATGAGAATTAATATATGAGTGAACCTTGGGTAATCATCAAAGAACTTGAAAGTGACAATAGTAGGTTATTTAAAGAAAGCATAATTGAAAAAAATCTTAATAATATTTCTTTTCAAGAGGGCCTATCAATGTGCTTAGATCCTTTGGTGACATTTGGTGTAAAACAAGTTCCTGACTCTACAAAAGATGGAAAGGGCTTAAAATGGGAGTCATTTAAAAATAGTGTAAATCTTTTAATTGAAAGAGAAAAAACTGGTCATGCTGCAAGAGATTTAATAATTGAATTAGTTAACGCATCTAAACAAAATGAATGGAATGATTGGTATCGAAGGATTTTAATTAAGGATCTCAGATGTGGAGTAAGCGAAAAAACTGTAAATAATGTTGCAAAGAAAATGGATCTTGAATTTCGAGTTCCTGTTTTCTCTTGCATGTTAGCGCATGACGGAGCAAAACATCCAAAAAAAATAAAAGGTGATTGTCTTGTTGAATACAAATATGATGGCGTAAGAGTAATTGCAATAGTAAAAAAGGGCAAAGCAACTTTATATAGTCGAAATGGAAAAATATTTAATAATTTTCCTAAAATTGAAAACGCTTTAAGTAAACAAGAATTTAACAATATTGTATTTGACGGAGAAATCATGAGTGATGATTTTCAAGCACTTATGAAACAAGTTTATAGAAAATCTGGTGCTGAAACTGATGATGCTTATCTTGCATTATTTGATATGCTGCCGTTGAAAGAATTTAATATTGGAAAAAGTATTATGAATTCTATAGATAGAAAAAAAGAATTAGCAAAATTGTCAAAATATTTTGATAATGTTATTCAACTAGTTGACTATGAAATTATAAATTTTGATACTGATGACGGAAAAGATCAGTTTTCTCTTATGAATAAAGAAGCATTGGAAAAAGGGTATGAAGGCTTAATGATTAAACCAACTAATAATTTCTATGAATGTAAAAGAAGTCACGCCTGGTTAAAAATAAAACCTTTTATTGAAGTAACTTTAAAAGTAAAAGATATTCAAGAGGGCACAGGAAAACATGCAGGTAAACTTGGTGCATTTCAAGTTGAAGGAATAGATGATGATAAGTTCTTCTCACTAAGTGTCGGAAGTGGATTAACTGATGATGACAGAGAAAAATTTTGGGCATCTAAGGATAATCTTATTGGAAGAATGATAGAAATAAGAGCTGATGCAATTACTCAAAGTATTGAGGGTGAACACTATAGCCTTAGATTCCCAAGATTTAAAAATTTTAGAGGTTTTGAAGAAGATGAAAAAATATAAGCCTAACATCCTAATAGTATTAAGTTTGATTATAATTCAATCTTGTGCAACAAGACCGCCTGAGAATCCAGATAATATTTGTTTAATTTTTAAAGAGAAAAAAAGTTGGTATAAAGCTGTCATTAAAAGTGAAAAACGTTGGAAAATACCTCCATATGTCTTAATGTCTTTCGTTTATCAGGAATCAAGCTTTCAAGCTGATGCAAGACCTGAAAGACAGAAAATAATGGGGTTTATACCTTGGTTTAGACCCTCTTCAGCTGTTGGTTACTCACAAGCTTTAACAAATACCTGGGAAGACTACAAGGATGAAACAGGCAACTCAAGGGCTAGCAGAAAAGATTTTTCCGATTCTGCAGATTTTATTGGATGGTATGCTAGCAAAGGCTATTATCAGGGTTTTGAAAAAACTGATGCTAGATCTCTTTATCTTGCATATCATGAGGGATACAGAGGTTTTGAAAAGAAAACATATAGAAAAAAACAATGGCTCATAAAAGTTGCTGATAGAGTTCAAGATAGATCTACAAAATATCAAAAGCAATATTGGGGTTGTGCAAAAGAGCTAAAGAGAAAGAAGTTTATATTTTTTTAATTAGATATTTTTGATAATTAAACTTTGCTGTTTCATTTCATCAATATAATTATCACCAGCAATCACTGATTTTTTTGATTCATTAAATAAATACTTTCTAGAAACATTTTGAAGATCTTTAAGAGTGCATTTTTTTACTTTTGATCTAAAAATTAATCTTTTTTCTTGATCTTTTTTTTCAAGAATACTTGCAAAGTCGTTCATAGCCTCACCATATGGTGAAAGTGGTTTATCAATACTTGAGACAACACCCAAGATACCTTCATCAAGTTGCTCTTGTGAAATATTTTTTAGCGACCATTCTCTAGATCTTTGAAAATCATTAAATGTTTCTGAACATCTAGGATCTCTATAGGAGAAAAATTTAAATGTTTTATTATTTGAATCCTGCATTGCTCCAGACCCATAAGCTCCGCCTTTCTCTCTTATTGCAGAATGAAGAAAGCCATTCCTTAAAACTATTCCTAGAACTGTTAATGCAGGAGCATCTTCGTGTAATGAATCTACTGTTGGAAATGCCTCAGCACAATAACTTACTTGTGCACCTGTTATCCATCCAATTGATTGTTCTTGAATGTCTATGTATTCTTGCCTGTCAAAGGAATAGTCATTCCTATTAAACTCATAATTAATCAAAGATTTTTCTATCTCTAATGATGAGGCTGTAAAAGTATAAATTGGATCAGTATTTATTTTTTTCTTAATACAATTAAGTAACTCTATATAATCATCTAGAGACGAGATGTCTTCTACACTTTGAGTTAATAAACTTGTATTTTTAATAAAGTTAATTCCTGAAGCATAATCATTAGTTGCTGAAATATTATTTATTTGTGCGCTTGCATTACTCATTGCTAATACATGGCCGTTTTGAATTAAAGATTTATCATTATCNGAGTTAATAAAATTTAACATGTCTTTAACTCTATTTTTATTTTCAAAAACTGGAGCAGAAGCAGTTCTAAGCATTAAATCTTGCATTTTTTGTTCATTTTTTTCCAATGCTTTTGAAGTAATCTTAAGAGCCATTGAGTGCATAGAGTTATTTTCATTTGGAAGAAGTATGAAATTTGCAGATAAACCCCCAGTAACAGCAGACTGAATTCTTTGAATTTCTTCATATTCTTTATCACCGATTCCAACATCAGTAATAGTATTTGAGAATAAAGATGCAATTTTAAATTCCTCATTTGTCAGGGGTTTACAAGGAAATATCATTGAAAAATATGTAATTCCATTTGTTCCNGTTTTATAAAAATAATTCTTGGTGCCTTGATTAAGGATTTCTGTTGATTTTGGATAAATTCTTTTATCTGGGATATCTTCTTTTGTTACTTTAGGAAGCACCTCAGGATCATCNAAACTTTCCTGCCTTTTTTTCAGATCTTTTGTTAATCTTAAAATATCTTCTTTGTCGTCCTCAGACAACNTTTTTGATTTTTNTACTATTTTATTTTTTATTAGATTTTCATTTTTCTTATTAAAATCTTTTTCAGGAAAAAGTGAATAATTTACACGATGTAAATTCTTAATAATCTTTTGCTCAATAAGATTTTCTATATAGTTTTTTTTAGTAATATTTTTTTTAATAACAGCAAAAGATGAGTCTAAATCCAAAACTCTTAAAGGGTCATCATTATGCAAGCATGCCGGTAAACATCCCAACATAATTTGAAGTCCATAAGGCATTCCAGATCCCGTAATTTCCCTTTGTTTAATTTCTAATTGATGAAGAGAAGACTTTATTATCTCTTCAGAAATACCATTTTTTACAANGTCTTTTAANCAGGACATAATTAATTTTTCAACAGCTTCATGTTTATTTTTATCAACTCCCTCTAGTCCAGCAGCAAATACCAGTTCTTTGTGACTAGCTTCCAAGCCTGTTAGTGGTGANAGCGATTTACCTAAGTCAGTATTNTCGAGTGCTTTCCTTANAGGAGAAGCAGAATTATCTAGGAGAATATTTGACATTAAGTAGGACTCAAGAAGTTCAATTGGATTATGACTTTCTCCAAGTAGCCAACCCAAAACAACGTGATTATTATTCTCATCATTTGGCATTGGATTATATGGCTCAGAAACAGTTATTGGAGATTCAATCCTTTTTTCATTTTTAACATTAATAATTTCATCTGATGGTTCAAAATTATTTAAGACNTTTTCACTAATGTAATNTTGAATTTCTTCTGGATTAACATCACCAAATGTGAAGAAGGTAGCATTCGATGGGTGGTAATGTTTTTTATGAAAATTTACTAAATATTCATGAGTAAGATCAATTATATCTTCAGGATTTCCACCACTGTTATGTTTGTATGTGGAGGAAGAATAAAGATGTTTTGAAAGTCCATGCCACAGTTGACTAGAAATTGAGCTCATTGCTCCTTTCATTTCATTGTATACGACTCCCTTTATTTCTAAATTACTATCTAAATTTTTATCATCAGAGAATTCTAATCTGTGACCTTCTTGAAGAAAATCCANCTTATCTAAATTTGGAAAAAAAGAAGAGTCAAGGTAAACACTCAAAAGATTATTAAAGTCTTTATCATTTTGAGTTGCAAAAGGATATGCAGTCCAATCACTCGATGTAAATGCNTTCATAAACGTATTTAATGATCTTCTTATCATCATAAAAAATGGATCTCTTACNGGATACTTTTTAGATCCACANAAAGCGGTGTGTTCGAGAATATGAGCAACACCAGTTGAATCTTCAGGAATGGTTCTAAATGCAACCATAAAAACTTTTTCTGCGCTTTTTGAATCAAGATGAATATGCTTGCAATTAAAGTCAGATTCAGTATATATTTGAGCATTAAGGTCTAGTAATTCTATATACTTTTGATCTTCTAAATTAAACATATAACAATAATAATAAATTTATGAAAAATATAACAACATTTCTTTGCTTGACACTTTTAATTGGGTGTTCTACAACACAATCAAACATTAATGTTGATGCTGTTGAAACATTCAACCTAAACAATTATAGCGATTTTAATATAAAGATAAACAACGAAAATATTAGCGCTGAGGTTAATCCGATAGTTCTTGAGCGTTTTAAAGAAAATTTAAAAATTGCTATTGAAGAGAGGGGTTTAAAATTCAATGCAAATTCTAATATAACATTTGATATTAATTTCACTACAAAGGAAATGGTGAAATCAAATAGATATAATACCTACTATTCAAGATACTATTCTTCTTATTATATGTGGGATGATGATATATATAATGTTACTCAGAACATTCTTAGAGTAAATCTAAGAGATATCAATGAAGATAAGACACTTTGGACTGTAGTTACAGTTTGGCGTGATAAATCAACTAGATCAATATCTTATGATGATGCATCAAATATGTTAGTTGATGAAATAATGATGAGTTTTTTGTAAACCCTTGATCAGATATCTATTATCTACGTTATTATTAATATTCATCTCTGCATGTTCGGATTCAAACGATACTGAACTTAATATTCCAACTGTTTCAGGGTTAGAAAAACTTATTGAACATTCAAAAGAATTTGAACAACAAGTTATATCTTACGAAACCCCAGGAGGTAAAATTCATTTTGCAATTGGTTTTGGGATTGCTAATTCCATAATGGTTGAAGGTGAGGGTGGAAACATCATAATTGATGCAGCTGANAGTGTNTATGAAGCAGAAAGAATTTATAAGCTATTTAGTGAAAAAAATTCAAATCCAATTGANGCAATAATTTATACTCACAATCATGGNGACCATACATTTGGAGCTTCACATTATTTAAAGGTTCAAGATAAAAAACCTCAAATCATAGCTCATGAAGATACTGATTATTACGTTCAAAGAATAATGGGAATTCTTAATCCAATTATTACAAAAAGAAGTACAAGAATGTTTGGGACATTACTGCCTGAAGAAGATTTAATAAACGTGGGAATAGGGCCACATCTGAGTGTATCAAAAAGTCCAACAGGATATATTAAGCCTGATCTTACNTTTGAAGATAATCTTAATTTAAATATCGCTGGAATTGATATAGAGCTTTACCATGCACCTGGTGANACTAATGACCAAATTTTTGTATGGTTACCAAATCATAAATCTCTTATGCCAGGAGATAACATATATAAGACTTTCCCTAACCTTTATACGATAAGAGGAACATCGCATAGAGATGTTAAAGGTTGGATAAATAGTCTTGATCGCATGAAAATGTTCAATCCCGAATTTCTTTTTCCAAGTCACACTAAGCCTATAATTGGAAAAAAAGAAATCNATGATGCATTAAATATTTATAGAGATGCAATTCAATACATTCATGATCAAACTATAAGATTGATGAATCAAGGATTATATCCTGATCAAATTGTTGAACAAATTAAACTGCCAGATAGTATTGCAAATTCTCCATACTTATATGAGTTTTATGGCACTGTTCGATGGTCTGTAAAAAGTATATTTAATGGTTATCTTGGATGGTTTGGCGGAAACCCCTCTAAATTAGATCCTCTAACTATTAACGAAAAAGCAATTAGAATGTCTAATTTAGCAGGTGGTAATGATAAATTATTATCTGAACTGAGGAATGCTGTAAAAAATGATGATA
Source organism: Gammaproteobacteria bacterium TMED225 (assembly GCA_002169625.2). Taxonomy (GTDB): domain Bacteria; phylum Pseudomonadota; class Gammaproteobacteria; order Magnimaribacterales; family D2472; genus SAR86A. The sequence continues at coordinate 15,961 of NHJW02000010.1, read as the reverse complement.
TGCAATGGGCACTTGAACTGAGTGATCATCTTATTGCTCTTGATTATTTAATAGAAGAAGTAAAAGATTTAAGGGTAGAGGCACTTATCTATGAAGGTTCCAGAAGCTCTAACCCAAACAAAAGAAATTATTTTTTGACATCTGCATTTGAGTTAAANAACGGCATCATTGATACCTCTCTGATTGATAGAACATCTGAAGAGTTACTGCATCAAATATCCATTGATACTCTATTTGATGTTTTATCAACTAGATATAATCCTGAAAAACATTCAGATAATAATTTTACTGTTTGTTTTGTGTTTTCTTCTAATAACACAAAAAACATTACACTCAGAAATAAAGTTGCTGTAATTAGTAATAATATAACTAATAATTGCAACATAAAAATTCTTACAGAGGAGCTAGAATTTAAAAAAATTTTAATTGGACTTGCAAATCCTGTATCTTCAATCGCCAATGGTACTATTGAAATAGTAAAAGGAAACTCAACAAAATTTCTTCAGTTTTTAAATAAATTTAGATGATCTTTGAAGTTATTTTCCTGATGGAATATCTTTAAAGGAAACTCCTTTATCTGCTCTTGGATCTTGAGGAAGACCTAACACTCTTTCTGCAATAATATTTCGTAAAATCTCATCAGTTCCACCNGCAATTCTTAACCCTGGTGCCCCTAACCAAGCGTTTTGAAAGTTTTTAACATCCGGATCATCTGTTTTTAACATCCCCGCCATATCCAATGAATCAATTCCAAAATTACCAATATCTTGTAATTTTCCTGCACTTACTATTTTTGTAATTGATGCCTCTGGTCCAGGTGTGTCACCTCTTGATAGGGCAGACATAGTTCTTAATTTTGTATTTTTCAAACCATTTTTTTCACAATACCAGTCAGCAATAGATTCTCTAGCAGCTTTATTATTTAATAGAGGCTCTCCNAGATTGTCTTGATTTTTAGCCCATCTGAATGCATCTTCAACATCAGCACCACCTGCATCACCAACCGCTAATCTTTCATTCATTAGAGTTGTAATTGCAACCTTCCACCCATCTCCAATCTCTCCAAGTCTCTGAGTATCAGGTATTTCAACGTCTGTAAAATAAACTTCGTTAAAACTTGATCCACCAGTAATTTGTTTGATTGGTTTTATTTCTATACCTGGAGATTTCATATCTACAAAGAAAAAGGTCATACCCTTATGTTTTTCAAGATTTGGATCATGCCTAACTACTAAAATTCCATAATCAGAAAAATGAGCACCNGAGGTCCATACCTTTTGACCGTTAATAATCCATTTATCACCATTTTGAACTGCTTTACTTCTCANGCCTGCAACATCTGAACCAGCAGATGGCTCTGAAAATAGCTGACACCAAATTTCTTTTCCCTCTGCCATTGGTGGTAAATATCTNTCTTTTTGTTCATTTGATGCATATTCCATCATTACAGGACCACACATTCCTAAACCAATTTCAAAAATTCCTTTTGGAACATCAAATTTTGATTCTTCGTTTGCCCATATAATTCTTTCCATTGAACTTGCTCCAATTCCACCATATTCTTTTGGCCAATGCAGCATAGCCCAGCCTGCATCATATTTCTTTTTTTGCCATGCTTTCGCTTCTTTTAAACGATCCTTATTTCCAAAATCATCTGATTTTGAGGACTCATCTTTATGTTTAGCATTATTTTCTAGCCAGTCTCGACACTTTTTTCTAAAAAGTGATTCTTCTTTTGTATCATTAAAATCCATATTTGCACCTAATTAATATTTGATTGTTCTAAGCTAGTTACTAATTTTTCTCTCCAATTACTTAAAGATCCAATATTTAATGATAGAAGCTTAGATCTTCTATAAAACATATGGCAATCATACTCCCATGTAAAGCCATTTCCACCATGAGTTTGTATATTTTCTTTTGAACATAACTGATAAGCCTTTGTTGCACTCACTCTTGCNGTTGCAGAAGCAGANGGAAGATCAGCAGAATTAGTTGAAAGGGACCAAGCTGCATAATAACAATTAGACTTTGCTAAAGTCAGAGCAATGTACATATCTGCTAATTTATGTTTGATTGCTTGATAAGATCCAATAGGTCTACCAAAAGCATATCTCTCTTTTGCATAATCTATAGCCATATCAAGAGAGGCCTGAGAACCGCCGATCTGTTCATAACTAAATAAAACTGCTGCTTGATTAATAATGGATTCAAACAAATCCCATCCTGAAACAGAGTCCCCAATCAATTCTGACTCAACATTATCAAAATTAATTGAAAAATGTCCTCTACTTTCATCAATATTTTCTTGATGTTCAACTGTTACTCCAGGTAAAGACAAATCAACAATTTGAAGAGTTACTCCATTATTTGAATGTGCAACAACAATTGCATGTGTAGATATTTCAGCATCTGGAACTGCAATTTTTAATCCATTCACCAAGCCTTCTTTACAAGTCACTTTTATATTATCCATTGATGGAGCAAAAAGATTTTCTGTAACAGCTAAAGTTCCAACAATTTCACCACTCACAAGTTTAGGAAGATATTTTCTTTTAATTTCAGCGTCACCATAATTTATAATAGCTTCTGTAAATAAATACACAGATGATGAAAAGGGTACTGGTGCTAGAAATCTGCCAAGCTCTTCTGCAATTACACAAAGCTCAAGATGACCAAGACCTAATCCGCCATATTCTTCAGGTATTCTTATTCCAGTCCAACCTAAAGCAACAATTTTTTCCCATAAATCTTTATCAATGTAAGTCTCTTTTTCTAACACTGATCTATTTCTTAACAAAGAGTTTTCTTTTTGAAGAAATTTTCTTGCCTCATTTTGAAGGAATTTTTGGTCGTCCGAAAAATCTAAATTCATAAATAAGTTTTTAGTTAAGGTAAAATAAAAATATATTATATGCTAAATATTATTTAATTTTAATTTCACGTGGACAGCAAACAAAAAATAGAAAAAAATTTACCTTCATATCTTAAAAGATCGTCACAAGGTGGGTTATTAGTTGGATTTATTTATGTTGCTGTATTTATGAGCATATTAATCTTAGCGTTATGGCAAACTTTTGAATCTGAAAATAATAAAACTGTTATCCTGTCAATGGATGAGCGCTTGAGCTTAATTGAGGAACAGATTGATATCGTCGACGAGACTAATAATGACACTATTACTGATATTTCTTCATCAATTCAATTTTTAGATAAAGAAATTAGAAAACTTTGGGATTTAAGTAATAAACGAAATAAAGTGAATATTGAAAAAATTTCAACCAAAACTGAGGAAATACAAGAACTTCTATCGGTTATTGAACAAGATATAAAGGTCAATCAAGATAATTTAGCAAAAATGCAAAGCAACATTACAAAAAGTATTTCTAAAATTGATAATTTACAAGTTTCTGAAAAAACACTTAAAGAGTTGGCTTTTGATATTTCAACAATAAATACGCAACTAATCTTACTTGATGATTCTGTATTGGCATTAAATGATTATAAAAATCAATTAAATCAGGTAATTTTAGAAATTCAAACTCAATTAACTAATATAGAAAATCCAACTAATATAGAAAATATTTCGCAAAATTGACATTATTGTAAAATAATTGTTTTATAAACTTATGAATAAATTTGTTTTACAGATATTTTTATTTCTTGCTTTCATACCATTAGCAATTCTTATTGGGTATGGAGTTTTAGTAGTTGCCCCAATTTTTTGTTGTTATCTTGCAATTAATTCATATAAATTTAACAATTATAAAGAAATGTATATATGGATGGCCTTTGGCGGACTTTCATTTTTGTTGGCTCTGTATATGCTTGGAGTGTTATGACTAAAATAATTAAGGGCTATTTATTTTTAATAGGTTTATTTTCATTAATAATGGGCTCATGGGTAATGCTGTCTCCAAACTTTATATCTTGGTATCCAGCGTTTGATGATATTCAAAGGGATACATCACTTGCTATTTTTGTAAGAACAATTTCTGGAGTTTTCGTTGCATCAGGATATATTCTTTTAAGATTTATATTTTCATCATCAAAAGTTCAACTAGGCACTGTTTTAATTTATTTATGTGCTTTCACATTAGTTGGAAAGTTTTGTGGTTTTGTTTATGACACTAATGGATTTCAGCAACATGATGTTATAGCATCCATACTTGGTATATTAACTTTGATAGGTTTATATGTTATTCATCGACATAGAAAAAATCTAATAAACTACGATTTATAAAAAATTCTCCACATAAACAATATATCTATATATAATCACATTTCTTGGGGATGTGGTGGAATTGGTAGACACGCTTGGCTTAGAACCAAGTGCCGCAAGGTGTGGGGGTTCGACTCCCTCCATCCCTACCAGAATTAAAATTTAATAAATAGTTTACAAAATAGTTCATTAGAATATACTAAAGCAAGTGATAGACATGGATTTACATCTAAGACGGGGGATACAGTAATAGCTGGGTCTTTGTGTATTTTTTTTGAACCCAGCAAGTGCTGGGTTTTTTGCATTTTAAATGAAAGTTTATAAGAGAGGAAAAATTATGAAAAATTTTAAAATATTTGCAGTATCATTTTTAATGATACCGCTACTTACAATTGCTCAAGAGGAAGAAGAGGTAATAGTTACTGCCAACAAAAAGGCTGAAACTTTACAAGAAATACCTATGAATATATCTGTTATTACAGAATCAGCAATTGAAGAAAGAGGAATTACTAACCCCGAAGATTATTTACGATCTCTTGCTGGTGTTTCTACACCTGGAGGATCAAATTTCTATACTTTTAGGGGCTTGAATACATCAACTTCACAGAGATCATCTGGAACTTCTACAACATATATTGATGAAATTGGTGGATCGTTGATGAGTTTGTTTGATGTAGAAAGAATAGAGGTTCTAAGAGGCCCTCAGGGGACGCTCTATGGATCAAATGCTATTGGAGGCACTATTAGATATATTACTAATAAACCTGATTCAAGCGCAGCTTATGGAAAAATAAGACTTGGCTATGGTGATAAAAGAAGAGCTAATGATCCAGAAACTAGTATTGAGATGATGTATAACCTGCCTTTATCTGACAGTCTTGCTGTAAGAGCAGTATACTCACAACTTGTTTCTCCAGGTATATATAAGAATATTCAAACAGGTAACACTGTTGGTGAGGAAGATGATTCACAACTTATGATTACATTGGCTTTTGATGATGGCGGTCCTTTAACNGGTAGTTTGAGATATANAAATTTTAATAACAAGGCATANGGTATTTTAGAGCCAGGCCAGAGTAAGCCAGGTAGTGCTGATGTTTATGTACCAGGATGTCCACGAGCATCAGGCTGGTTTTATAACTTTGAAGGAGATCCAACTTGTTCTCGTTTAAGCGCAATATCAGACTTCGCAGCAACTGAAGGAGATTATCCAAATGGAGACAGTGTGCTTACAAGTTATAACCCAATGTATGCTCATGCTTTAGCAGCAGACGAGTCTGAGGATATTACCAGAGAAACTTTAATTGCTAATATCAAATATGATTTTGGAGCTTTTGATGCAAATCTAATTATTTCAGATAGAACTGTAGCAGAAGATGCAGTAACAGATTGGGCTAGAATTGATATGGATGATTATGTGGTTGCGCCATTAATTGTTGACGGTGATGAATATTACGAAGAGACTACTGAGCTTAGATTAATATCAAAACCAGGAAANTTTGAGTGGACAGTTGGTTACTATAATGAAAANTATAGCCAAGAAACAAANTCAATCTCACAAACTCAATATGCGGTGGATCAATATTGGTTGGANTATGTGATGNNTTATGCAGCAGGATTAAATCCTGGNGATTATGATGCAACGGCATATTGTCCTCCTTTTTGTGATGATCATTTAGGATATCCATACTTATATTACGCTTCTTATACCGAATTCGATGAACAGGAAGAAACATCTATGTATGGCCANTTCGACTACAACGTTAATGAAAAACTAACATTAACAGTAGGAATAAGAGATTATGAAATTGATGATGCTTCTAAAACATATCAATATGGTATTTTTTATATGGNTAGCACCGGTTGTGATGGTAATGATCCTGCAGGAACTGANTGCGCTGAGNTATCTGGTTCAGAATCTGATACAAGAATGAAATATGCTGCAAGTTATAAAGTAAATGAAGATTTAACTTTATATACAACTAGAGCAGCTGGATATAGACCTGGAGGAAATCAGGCACCACTTCCACCTTTCTGTAGCAGTGATGAGGCAGCACAAGCAAACTTTTCAAGAAGATTTAACTCTGATGAAGCTGAAACTACAGAGTTTGGTGTGAAAGCAAGAGGTGAAAATTATACAGCCAACGTTACTTATTTCGATGTTGATTGGGATGGAATAATAATCCAAGTAACACCAGGTTGTGGTTGGAGATATAATTTTAATGGCGGTAAAGCTGAAACTTCTGGCTGGGAGGTCGACTTTACATATGCTGTAAACGATTCAGTCTCTTTAGATTTTGCAGGGAGCTCAATGACAGCTGAAACATCTATAGATATTACTTCTCTTGGTGCATCAGCTGGNGATAGACTGCCAAATACAGTTGAAACACAATGGAATCTTGGTTTAGTTTATGACACAACATTTATGTCATATCCAACTTATGCAAGACTTGATGTAAATTTTTATGGAGATAGTTTTAATACTTTTGCAGAAAATCCAAACTCAAGTTCACCAGATTACACAAAACTTAATTTAAATGTAGGTATGGATATTAATGAAAACTCCAAACTACACCTATCAATTGATAATTTAAGTGATGAAAGAACAGAAGCTTATATTTATGCTGTTAATGATACAAGTTGGAGACCAAGAAACTGGATGCAGTGGATTCCACCAAGAACGATGACACTTAGATATACATATAGTTTCTAAAACTTTATCTTGTGTTTCTATGAAGGGAGCTTGACTCCCTTCATTTTTTTTAGACTAATATATAATTNCATATATGTTTCCATATAGATTCAAAGTAGTATTTCTTTCTTTTCTAGCAGTATTTATTTGTTATATAGATAGAGTAAATATTTCTGTTGCTATNATTCCCATGCAACAACAATTTGGATGGTCTGAATTACAAGTTGGATTAATTTTAGGATCTTTTTATATTGGATATATGATCACAATGACGGTTGGTGGTTATTTAGCAGATAAATATGGTGGAAAAAAAGTACTTGGATANGGCTTAATCATTTGGTCTTTACTAACAATAGTTACTCCATTTTTTGCTTATGCAGGAATTTGGTGGTTAATATTTGTAAGGATCTTGATGGGGTTAGGAGAAGGCATCACATTTCCATCCTGGCATTCTATTTATGCGAGATGGATTCCATTTAAAGAAAGAACAAGAGCAGTTGGGTTTACAAATAGTGGTATAGCAGCAGGAACTGTTTTTGGTTATGTTGTCGCTGCAATTATTATTTCAAATTATTCATGGGAATGGGTTTTTTATTCTTTTGGATTTTTAGGAATATTTTGGTATTTCTTTTGGAACAAAATAGTAACTTCTTATCCAGAAGATAATAAAAATATTTCAGAAAGTGAGCTAATTCTTATTAAAAATGAAGCGCCATCAAACTCAACACCTCCGTCCATACCTTTTCGTAAATTAATTAAAAATGGTCCTTTTTTAGCAATTGCAGTAGCAACATTTTGTAATAATTGGGCTTTATATACCTTTCTTTCATACTTACCAAAATTTATTAATGCACCTTTAATAGACGGCGGTATGGGAATTGAATTAGGNTCAAATATTTTTATATATGCTATTTTAATTCCNAGTCTTGTGTCTATTTTTTCTNTNATTTTCGGGGGCTTTTTAGCNGACAAGCTAATATCTATTGGGTATAAAGTTATAAATGTTAGAAAAAGTGTAAATTCAATAGGCTTCTTTGGATCATCTATCTTTTTATACTTAATTTCACTTCAAAGTGATTTGTTCAGCGTAGTTNTTTTATTATGTTTAATTAACTTTTGTTCAGGAGTCTGTCAGGGTGGGTTTGGAGTCAATCACGCTGATCTTGGCCCTAAATACACAGGAACATTAGTAGGTATTTCTGGAAGCATAGGTATGATTGCAGCAATATTTAGTCCAATGGTAGCTGGACTTGTTCTTGAGGTAACTAATTCATGGAATTTAATATTTTATATTTGTTCAGGAATCTTAGTTTTTGGTGGACTATTTTATTTGAAATTTGCAAGCGCAAGTAAGCAATTTAATTAATAGAGGACATACTCTGAAAAAAATTAAAGATTTCTTGACTGCTTCTATCTCGAGCAGTTCTCCATTCAGTAGTATTAGAGTTATTTAAAATATTTCTTTTTTCATCAAAAACTAAAACTCTAGGAATACCTTCACTGTATGGAATATCAAATTCTTTCAATAAAGTCATGTTAATCTCATATCTTTTAACATCGATGTACATAACATTAAAATTTTCACTTATAAAAGATTTTATTTTTGGAATATTCATAGTGCCTGAAAAAATTCTACAATCGGGACACCAATTTGCTCCAAAAATTAATATTGGTCTTTTATTATTTTTAATGGTGTCTTCAATAAAATTATTTATCTCATCCGCCGTGTATGTGATCCCGTTATATGGCAAGGGAAGGGGAGATTGCAACTTATCATTTTCATCTAACAAAATATTGCTATATATATTTAAAGAAAATAAAAAAAAGTATGAGAGATAAAGATATTTAATTAATTTTTTATACATATATAATATTTTAGATCCTATCTATCTTAATTAAAAATCTGGAGTTTTATAAGTTGATTTGGTTAATTAGACTATATTTGTTACTAATGGCTGTTGTATATGGAGCTATAGGTGTTTGGGCATTACTAGACCCATTTCTTAATGCATTAGAGTTAGGTTATCCATCATTTTTAAATGCTGTTGGCCTTTCAATATCGTCACCAATAGGATATTCAGAAATTGCAGGTTTATATGGTGGGTTAAATTTTTTTATTGGTTTAATGTGCATCGTAGGCATTTTTAAGAAAAATATTGGTATTTTTTCTATAAAATTTATTACTTTTTTAGTGGGTTCAATTGCTACAGGAAGAGTTTTATTTTCATTATTTCCATCTGCACCTGATTTTTTCAGTTACATATTTCTTTTTGAAGTATGTACTTTTTTAGTTGGATTATTCTTTCTTATCTATATAAGACTAAATCAAACCACTTAAGTTTAAGATATAAATAAAATAACTTAGCACTAAAAAAATTCCTGCAAGACGAATTGTAAATAAATTTACTAATTTTGATGAAAAAATAATAACAGCACAAATAAATGCAATAGTTGCAAAAATCATTGAGAAGTAATCGCGAAAAAATAAATTCTCTTCAAGCAAAACATTTGAAAAAATACCAATAATTGGAACTACGAGAACAATATTTAAAACATTTGACCCAATTACATTTCCTACAATCATATTTGTCTTCTTTTTCAAAATTGCACTTATGGTAGCCGCAAGTTCAGGCAAGCTCGTACCTATAGCAATAATCGTTAATCCAATAATCAATTCAGATATATTAAGAAGTTTTGCAATATTTTCAGCACAAACTACAGCATATTGTGAGCCAACTATAAGCGAAATCAAACCTGCAATCAGGTAGAAAAAAGTAATATTGATTTTTTTTTGCTCAGTTTCATTAAAAGAATCTAGATTAGAAGAGCTATCTTTTCTAAAAATGACAAACAGAAAATATAAAAAAACAAATAGAAGCAAAATACTATCAAAAACAGAAATTACTAGATCATATAATGTGAATCCTAGAATAAGCGCAGACAGTATTAATGGAGAAAATTGTATGAGTGGTGTTTTTTTTGGTATGAGCGTAATTCCAATACAAGAAACTCCAAAAATTAACCCAATATTTGAAATATTTGATCCAACAACCGCACCAATTGCAATATTTTCACTTTGATTAATTACCGAAGAAATTCCAACAAAGATTTCTGGAGCAGAAGTGCCCAAGGCAACAACCGTAAGACCAATCGTTAATTCATTAACTCCAAACCTCTTAGCAATAGATGAAGAGTTATCAATAAATTTATCTGCTCCCCATATCAATACACCCAAAGAAGCTAATAGACCAAAGAAGTTAATAAAAAAAGCCATATTGCATTTTACCTCAGTTGATTAAAAATTGATTATGTTTCAAAAATTAAAAATGCAATATAATATTTAGTAAATTACATAGGGGACAATAATGGACATTAATAATTTATTCAGCGTGGAAGGTAAAGTTGCAATAGTTACTGGTGGTTCCAGGGGTATTGGTGAAATGATTACGTCAGGCTTTTTAGCTAATGGTGTTAAGGTCTATATCTCTGCTAGAAAAGCCCCTGCTTTAATTGAAAAGGCAAAAGAGTTATCCCAAAAATATAATCAGGAATGTATTCCAATTCCTTGTGATTTAAGCTCAAATGAAGGAATTGAAGAATTCACTAATACGATAACGCAAAAAGAGGATGGGATAGATTTTTTAGTTAATAATGCGGGTGCAGCTTGGGCTGAACCTTATGAAACTTTTTCTGAACAAGGATGGGATAAAGTGATGAATTTAAATGTAAAGAGTATGTTTTTTATAACTCAAAAAATAAAACCTCTTTTAACTAAACGAGCTTCTGTTGACGACCCATCAAGAGTTATCAATATTGGCTCTATTGATGGATTAAATGTTCCAGCACTTGAAACTTTTTCGTATAGTGCCTCAAAAGCAGCAGTTCATCATTTAACAAGAGTGATGGCTGCAAAATTAGTTAAAGAAAATATTCTTGTAAATGCAATTGCTCCAGGACCTTATCCAAGCATGATGCTTGGACCAGCAGTTAATCATGATTATTCAGAAATTGAAAAGAGAAATCCTAGACATAGAGTTGGAACTCCAGAAGATATTGCTGGATTGGCAATATTTCTCTGCTCAAGAGCAGGAGCCTATACTGTAGGAGAAACTATTACTTCAGATGGTGGTATTGTTAAAACAGCAAGTCACAACCTAAGTTAAGATTGTGCATCTTTGAAGGCTCTTACGATGAGATCTTTCATCCAAATATGACCTCCATCACCTTCATCGCTTTTATGCCATATTAAAAAATATTCCATTGAAGGAATTTCTATAGGTATTTCTACAAATGGTAAATTATTCTTTTTAGCAAAACTTCTAGTTCCCATCAACACCAAATCTGTTGATTGAATAATGGAGGGTGCAATTAAAAAATGTTGACATCTTAGAGCTACCTTCCTTCGATAACCCACCTTATCTAGCTCAACATCTATAAGATGAAGACCTCTTTTTCTTCCAGAAACATGAAGATGTTTTTGATCTAAAATATCATTAACAGTTACATTTTGAATATTTGATAGTTTGTGACCATCTCGATGCATTACAACAAAATCATCTTCAAAAACCTTTTCAGAATTAATTTCATCAGATCTAGGTATTATTGGATCAACAACAAAGTCCAAGTTATTAGTTGAAAGTGCATGAACTTGATCACTTCTTGAGTATGCATAACTTCCTATTGATATGCTCGGAGCTTCTTCATATATTTCCTTCATAATAAATGGAAGAACTCTTCCTTCGGAAACATCACCAAGTGATAACTTAAAATTTCTTTTTGTCGAAGAGGGGCTGAATGTATCTGGTTCATTTACACTTTGCTGCATTAGTGTAAGAGCATTTTGAACATCATCTATCATATTCTCTGTTTTTTGAGTTGGCACCATGCCTGAACCTGTTCTGATAAAAAGATCATCATTAAATCTTTCTCTTAATCTTGACAACGCATTACTAACAGCTGGTTGAGTTATACCAACCACTTCTGCAGCTTTAGTTAAGCTTCCTTCTGTATATATTGCATTCAAGATTACAAAAAGATTCAGATCAAATGAGCTTATTTTCATTTTTTGTTAATTCGTATAATTTTTATGTACATTTTCGTATAGATTTGTATCTAACATAGAGCTATTATAGTCCTTATAGGCACAAATACTATTCATAGTATTTATAATAGTAACAAAATTTTTGATATATCGGGAGATTTCACCATATGATGCCAGAATTAAGACCTGAAGCTATTGAGTTGGTTGATAAAGTAAAATCATTCATAAAAAACGAAGTTGCTCCAAAAGAGCATTTATTTCATGAGCAAATCAAAGTAGGTGAAGATCGCTGGAATAGTTATCCAGAAGTAATAGATGAGTTAAAAGATACTGCCAAATCTGAAGGTTTATGGAATTTATTTCTTCCTGAAAGTGAATTTGGTGCTGGTTTAAGCAACTATGAATATGCTCATTTAGCTGAACAAATGGGGAAAAGTCATATAGCATCAGAAGCAATGAATTGTAGTGCTCCCGATACAGGAAATATGGAAGTAATAGCAAGATATGGTAATGAAAAACATCAAGATGAGTGGCTGCAACCTTTATTGGATGGAAAAATTAGATCAGCTTTTGGTATGACAGAACCTGGAACCGCATCTTCAGATGCTACAAATATGCAAGCAACTGCTGTTTTAGATGGTGATGAATATGTAATAAATGGTGAGAAATGGTGGACGTCAGGTGCAGGTGATCCAAGATGTAAAATTATAATATTTATGTGTGTAACTAATCCTGATAATCCAAAACATCAAAGGCACTCTATGATTCTAGTTCCTATGGAAACAGAAGGCGTTGAAATTAAAAAAATGATGCATGTTTTTGGATATGATGATGCCCCTCATGGTCATGCTCATATGAAATTTACCAATGTTAGGGTTCCTAAAGAGAATTTATTGCTTGGAGAGGGAAGAGGATTCGAAATAGCTCAAGGAAGATTAGGCCCTGGTAGAATTCACCATTGCATGAGGGCAATAGGTTCTGCTGAGGTTGCCTTAGAATTAATGTGTAAAAGAGGAATAGATCCTACTAAAATAGCTTTTGGGAAAAATCTAGCCAATCTTGGAGCTAACTATGACTACATTGCTGAATCACGAATTGAATTAAATGCTGCAAGGTTTTTAACACTTGATGCTGCAGTAAAAATGGATACTGTTGGAAATAAAGTTGCTGCAAGTGAAATTGCACAAATCAAAGTTTTTGCACCTAATGTTGCTTTAAAGATAATTGATAGAGCTATTCAAATACATGGTGGTGAAGGTGTTTCTCAATTAACACCTCTCGCATCTATGTATGCTCATATGAGAACGCTCAGACTTGCAGACGGTCCTGATGAAGTTCATAGAAGAGCTGTTGCCAGACATGAACTTGGAAAATATTTCTCTAAATAAAATTGACTTCAAATTTAGTTTTTTATGATACTGAAACAACTGGAATTCACAAAGATTTTAGTCAAATCATTCAATGTGGATCTATATTTACTGATATAAATTTAAGTTATAAAGATCAACAAAATATTGGCAGTGCTCCATTACCTTGGATTATTCCTCAACCTAAGGCAATGCTAACGAATAAAAAAATTAATTCTTTTAAATCTAATGTTTCGCATTATCAGATGATGAAAGATATTCAGCACCAATGGAAAGAGTGGTGTGCTGATAGACCATCTATTTTTGTTACTTATAATGGCCATGCTTTTGATGAAGAGCTTATAAGAAGACAATTTTGGTGTAATTTATTAGAACCTTATGTAACTAATACAAATCAAAATGGCAGGCTTGATTTGATGTTAATGATACACAATATTGCCTCTTTTTTTTCTGAAGAGATATCTATTCCTTTTTTTCAAGAGGGACCAACTTTGAGTATCAAGCTNGAGCATTTAGCTAAGGAACATGGAATAGACGTAAGTGATGCACATGATGCAATATCTGATTGTAAATTTATGATAGGTTTATGCGAAGTAATTAAAAATAAAATTCCTGAAGTATTTAATTCCTTTATAAATACATCTACAAAAGAAGGCATTAAAAATCTTTTATACAGAGATGAATTTCTTGCTCTTGGCGAAGTTTATAGACGACATGCCTTTAAATATCCTGTTGTAATGTGTGGAGCTGATAGTTCAAGACCAAATGATATTTGTTTATTTGATTTAAGTTTTGATCCTGAAGAAATATGTGAACTAGATTTCACTGAGATAAACAAATTAATTCAAGCTGGAGGAAGAGACTCGCCATTAAAAAAATATAAAATTAATAAAACTATACCTATATGTTCAAATGAACTTCTTACTAAAAATAATCACTTTGATATTGAGCATTCTAAACTTCAAAGAAGAGCAGAAATGGTCAAAACAAATGAAGACTTCCAATCAAAAGTCTCACAGGCAATGCAAGATAGAATTATGAACTTTCCTGAGCCTGATTATGTAGANGGAACTATTTATTCTGGAGGTTTTCCTTCATATAAAGATAAAGATTTAATGCAAGAATTTCATNTAAGCGATAATGTTGAACACCTTGTAAAAATTTCTAGAAATTTTGAAGATGAAAGATTCCGNATTCTTGCTGAAAGAATCATATGCTCTAAATATAAAACAGACATACCTCAAGATATCATGAAAAGATTTGATGATTTAATGCACGAAAGAATAAAAACTGAAGGTAAATGGGGTTCTGTTGAAAAATCTCTTCAAGAAATTGAAAAGTTATTGGATGAAAACAGTAATAAAGAGGATAAAGAAATTCTTTTAGCAACAAAAGAGCACNTATCTTCCATGATTTTATAATTTAGTATTGGTGGGCGAGGAGAGATTCGAACTCCCGACTTCCTGCGTGTCGAGCAGACACTCTAACCAACTGAGTTACTCGCCCAAATTGAGGGGTAATTTTACACAAAAATTGATAAATTATTTAGATTTTTAATTTTTATTAAATTAAATTTTTGAAAGTAAATCATCAAGTCTAGTTTGATTCATTACAAATGAGGACTTAAATTGTTGCGCAACTTGTTTGACCCTATCAAGATTTGAAATATCCTCACCTACCTGTATAACACCAACCATGGCCATCATTGAATGAGGCGTACACTGATATCCATAAATGCCTGAAATATCAAATGCCACAGTTATATCTCTACTTAACTGTCCATTCCATGAATTTGCAGAGCTTGGTATCATACCTGATATAGAAGCAGAGTTATGAGCAGCGTCTGTTGATTCAAAAGTAACAGTGTCACCAACATTAATTTTTAGAAAAGCTGGTTCAAAAACCATAATACCGGAAGAACCTTGATTTAACATTTTAACAATATGATTTTCTGATTGAATATTATTTCCAAAGAAAACTAAAACTAAGATAAATATTGAATAAAGCTGATTTCTCATACCTTTATTATATTTATTTATAATTAAATATCAATATTATTTATATTTATAATTGTTGCTAATAACTAAAAAAACTATATTATATCTCTTCAAAATTTATATATAAAAATTGACAATAATTATGAAAAATTTCTCTGTTTTACTAATATCTTCTTCATTTCTTTTTGCATTAAATGCATATACTTCTTATTTTCCTCAAGATGATAATTGGGAATTTTCATCACCAGAAGATCAAGGTGTTAATTCGGTGAAAGTTAATAAACTTATAGATCTATCATTTTCAGATAATGCAACTTCAGCAGTTGTTGTAATCAAAAATGGCAAAATTATAGGTGAAAGATATGCAGATGGTTACAATAGTAACTCTCATGGAACATCCTGGTCTATGGCAAAAAGTTACTACGCAGCTTTAATAGGAATTTCAATAGATAGAGGAGAAATAAAAAGTCTCGATGATAACGTTTCAAATTATCTAGATTATTATAATGATGCAAGATCTAAAATTACCATAAGGGACCTATTAGATATGTCTAGTGGTTTAGAATTTCCTAGTCATGAACATGAAAAAATGTTTTTTCAATCCGACCATCTTGAATATGCAAAAAAAGTAGGTGTTGAAAA